>NZ_WBKL01000175.1:0-43398 GCF_015714705.1 Nostoc sp. NZL
GGCAGGGGGGAAGGGGGAGAATAAAAATTACCTCTTTCCCCTCTTCTCCCTGCTCCCTGCCCCCTGCCTCTTCCCAATTCCCAACTTCACACAAATATTCTTAAAGAATTTGGGTATTTGGTACACCAGTTTGGTATTTCTTAAAAAGTCCTGACATTAGGAGAATCGCATTATGACTGCTAAAACGAAGAATTCCCCAGTTGCCGACAGTGGAGCTAAACCTCCCTACGCCTATCGCACAGCTTGGGCAGTGTTATTGTTAGCTATCAATTTTTTGGTGGCAGCCTACTATTTCCACATTATTGAATAGTTAGAAGTGGAATGGTGCTGCTCAAATCGTTCCTTTGAATAAACCTTTGGGACGAATGAGCAGCACCAAAATCATGATTAACAGTGCTACACCCTGTTTATACTGTGAACCCAGCCAAGGGGTGCTGACTTCCTGAACGATGCCAATAATAAAAGCTGCTGCGATCGCACCGTAAGGGTTGCCAATCCCACCAAGAATTACCGAGGCAAACAATGGTAAAATTAAGAACCATCCCATGTTTGGACGCACGGCTGTAATTAACCCATACATACTGCCGCCCAATGAGGTAAGAGTGCCAGCAATTAGCCAAGTCCAGAAAATTACTCGGTCAACATTGATACCTGAAACCCTGGCTAGGTCTAGATCGTCAGCAACTGCTCGCATCGCCTTACCAATTTTGGTATTTTGCAGCAGGTAATGGAGCGCCAAAATTGCTAGCACCGCCAAACCCAATACCAATAATTGATTTTGCGGGACTTTTAAACCAAAGATGTCTAAAGCTGGCGTAACAGGTAGATTATAATTTTGGTTCTTGCCACCCCAGATAAAAATAATGCCGTTACGAAGAAATAAGGCAAGTCCGATAGAAATAATAATCAGCGTAGTGGAAGTAGCACGGATAGAGCGCATCTTTGACCACAGTAACTTTTCCGATAACAGCATTGCTGCTACTGTTCCCGCCGCTGCCAGGATCATCGACAGCCAAATATTGACTCCAATAGTGTTTATCAGCCAGGTCAGATAGGCTCCTAAAGTTAGAAAGTCACCATGAGCAAAGTTAGATAGCCGTAGAATCCCGTAGGTAAGAGTGAGTCCGACTGCTGCTAGAGCAATAATGCTCCCCACCGCAATCCCGTTAACGATTAGTTGGGCGAATTGTGTATCCATAAGCCTTAAGTTGCTTTAACAAATTTTAGGTCAGTGGTTTATATAATAATTTTTTTGGAATTGCTGCTAAATTCAACATCATAAGTTATGGTTTATAACAACATAAGTTATGGTTTATAAATAAAAAAGAATTGTCCGCTAATATACATAGAATCCTTTTCGGATTTTTATGCGAAGCTAAACTTGTTCAGCGGTCTAGTTGACCATGCAGCAGTACTCAAGCTTACCAGACCAGAACTCACAGATAGATGCAACGCCAAAACTTTTGACAACAATTCAGCAACTTCGCGCCAAGTTGTGGCTGGAGAGCAGCTTGAACCAGTTGCAAAGTCACCTTAATGATTGCCTGCTTTCTGCTTGTAACACTGTCCCACAGGCAGGAGCCGCAGAAGCAGAAATTCTCCAAACGGTGGTCAATGAGATTAACAGTGCTGTGCACAGCAGTAATTTGGCGTTTACAGATTGTGCCGTAGGCATCGCTCTGTTTCAACCACAAGAAACTGTTGCCACAGTTTGCTATGTTTCTTGTTCTCTATCCCCAAAATCACAACCTTTATTTCTAGAATTGCTGACAGCAGAAAAAAAGCTGCTGTTGAGACTGCAAGAGGTTATAGAACTCGAAGATTTACAGCAGCTTGAGAATCAACAAATACCGAGCGCTTGGCGGTTAGCTGATGATTCTGGCAACGTCATGGGCTGGCTAATTATCGCCGCAGCACCCCTAAACTCAGATCGTGAGTCGCTCATAAAATCACAAGCTCAACTCAGATCACAATTGATGGCAAGGTCTGCTAAACACTGTACTAGAGCCTTGGTACAACTTAGACAGATCCTGTCTTGGCAGCAACGGTATCAACAGTTAAATAACTCTAATCAAGAATTGGAGCGCACTAATCAACTCAAAAATCAGTTTCTGGCAAACACCAGCCACGAAATTCGTACACCTCTTAGTTCTATTATTGGGTTTACCCACCTGCTTTTAGCCCAAGGGTACGAACCAAGTAAAGAACGCCAGCAAGAGTATTTAAATATCATTCAATCTAGCGGCAAGCACTTGCTAGCTCTGATTAACGATATTTTGGATCTCTCCAAAATTGAAGCAAACCAGCTGGAAGTGCAGTGGGAAACAGTTGATGTGCCACTGCTGTGTAGCAATGTTTTCGCACTAGTGAAAGAGAAAGCCGCTAATAAAGGTTTGAAACTGTGCCTAGAACTTGAACCCGATATTACAACCCTAGTAGCCGATCCCTTACGACTCAAGCAAATGCTGTTGAATTTACTCTTCAATGCCTTAAAGTTCACCAGCAAAGGAAGTGTTGGCTTAAAAGTTGCTCCTAAAGGTGTATTTGTGCATTTTACAGTTTGGGATACTGGCACTGGCATTTCCCAAGAAGACCAGGCTCAACTGTTTGAACCCTATTTCCAAATTGCCAAGGCTGTCGCTGCTGGTGCTGAAGGTACTGGTTTGGGTTTAGCCGTGACTCGGAAACTCGCCCAAATTCACGGTGGTTCTGTGAAAGTGGAATCTGAAGTAGATCGTGGCTCCCGTTTTACCCTCGTACTTCCCCTTAAGCAAGAGGTGGCAGTGAGGGAAGATAAGGGAGATGAGGAACCAAAATACTTCTCATCTCCTTTGCCTTTCACCCCTAGTTCTTCTGTAGACATTTTGCTGGTAGAAAATGACTTACCCAACGCTAATTTGATGCAAATTTATCTACAGAAATTGGGATATCAGGTCACTTGGGTTAAGAATGCTAGCGAGATGTGGGAAGCTCTAACACAGTTAGACCCAGTGGTGATTTTAATGGATGTTTATCTAGCAGATGGAAATGGTCTTAATTTGGTGCAACAACTGCGAGAAAATCAGCAATATCGGACAATTCCGGTAATTGCCCAAACAGCAATGGCAATGAAAGGCGATCGCGAAACTTGTCTAGCAGCTGGAGTGGATGACTATATTTCTAAACCGATTGATTTGCCACTTTTAGCCAGTCTGATAGCTAAATACAGCAAACCACCAATAGTAGGGGAAGCAGGAAGATGAGGGTGAGCAAAGAACACAAGGAAAATCCCTCTCCTCTGCACCATTGTGCCTCTTTCGCAATGCCCTATAACAAATGACTAGAATAGAATTTGTTAGGTGCTATTGGGTTTGGGCAGGATTGGGAAATGATGCTGACAAAAAAATTTGAGCAATTAAGAGCTTTATTTCAAGAAATGGAGCAGGCGTTGATTGCCTACTCTGGGGGCGTTGATAGCACTTTGGTTGCCAAAATTGCTTATGATGCGTTGGGCGATCGCGCTCTAGCTGTCACGGCTGTTTCTCCTTCGCTTTTGCCAGAAGAGTTGGAAGATGCCAAAATTCAAGCCGCAACGATTGGGATTCCTCATAAAATCGTCCAGACTCACGAGATGGAAAATCCCAATTACACTTCTAACCCTGTTAACCGCTGTTATTTTTGTAAAAGTGAGTTGCACGACACTCTCAAACCTTTAGCTTTAGAGTTGGGTTATCCCTATGTAGTGGATGGGGTAAATGCTGATGATTTGCATGATTATCGCCCAGGAATTCAGGCGGCGAAAGAAAGAGGTGCGCGATCGCCTTTAGCAGAAGTGGGTGTCACCAAAGTTGAAGTTCGCCAACTTTCGCAACAACTCGGTTTACCTTGGTGGGACAAACCCGCTCAACCTTGTCTCAGTTCGCGGTTTCCTTATGGTGAAGAGATTACTGTAGCTAAGTTGCAACGAGTTGGTAGAGCAGAAATTTTCCTGCGAAAGCTAGGTTGGCAGAATTTGCGCGTGCGATCAGAAGGAGATACAGCACGCATTGAATTGGCATCAGAACAAATTAAAGAGTTTGTGTTAACTACGGATTTACAGAAAGTAGTTTCTGCATTTCAGGATTTCGGATTTCTTTACGTAACCCTGGATTTAGAAGGTTATCGCAGCGGTAAGTTAAATCAGGTTTTGAATCGGGAAGCCTTGAGCGTTAAATTATAAAATTTTGGTTGTATGAAGATATAATTTATACTTCTTTACTTTCTACGGAAACTAGAAAGCAACCGTTAATCTTCCAGGTATTCTCTGGCTGTTTTTCCATAAAATATAAAGCTCTAAAGGGAACTCCATCAGGAGCTAGTAGTAGCACTGGCTGAGTTATGTTCCCCTGGATGGTTGTTATCTTCTCAAAAAAGACAGAACGAGGACGGTATACTGCTGGGTAGCTTATTTTTACCATCTGTATAAAATTTTCTGGGCTTCCAAATTGCGCCTGAATTGCCGGACTGGCGAAGGCAAAAGCGCCTTGGGCATCATCCTTGTTAAAGGCTGCCAATTGGCGTTCAATTAGAGAACGTATAGTGATGGCATCGTTGTCAGTAACTTCCATAAAAAATTTAAAATTGTGTAGGCGCAGCCCGTCGTAGACATCGCTTTAAGCGTCGGCATTGGTGTAGCGTTTTCTGGAGAAGCGATCGCTCAATTTTCACGCTGAGTCAGCTTGTACTCTATCTGCTGTAGTGCCGAGCGCCACACATCATAACCTTCTTGAGACAGGTGCAACCCATCTGTGGTTAACTCTGGACGCAAATTTCCTTCCATATCCGTAAACCAGCTATAAATATTTAGATAATTAGCTCCTTCTTGTTTGGCAATCTGGGTTAGTTGTGTGTTGATGTGACGAATGCGGCTATTGGAAAGCTTTGCTAGGCGAGTAGGCAAAATTGATTGGACAATGATTTGAGCTTTTGGGTGAGTCTGCCGTAAACGACGGACAATCCGGCGATAATTACGCACAATTGTGTCATCACTAGCGCCTTTTCGTAAGTCGTTAATCCCAGCCATAACGTAAATCACATTCGGCCGCGTTGTCGAAAATGCCCCCAATCTTTTTAAAACGCCACTGGAAGTATCTCCAGATATGCCTTGATTGAGCCATAATTTTCCAGCAGGAAGTTTTTCTCTAGGAAACCACATGCTCAAAGAATCACCAACTAAGATACTCAGATGATTTGCACCTTGACCTTGAGCGATCGCTCTAGCTTCTAAAGCTAATAAACTTTTCCAGTCATCATAAGTTAGTTGACGTTTCTTGATCGACTCCCACAATGATTGCAAATTATCACTATCTACGCGTGTATAAATCTGACCTGTTTTCAGAGCCGCCAATCTTTGGTAGTAAAGTTGATTGCCAGATGTTAGTGAGACACCAGCTGCTTGGGCACTGGGGTTGAGTGATGACTCTGTTGTGGCTGGTAATCCCTGACTGCTGAATTCTGGTACGCTAGTGACGTTTTTCTCACCTACTGTTGGCTGCAAACTTTTTAGGGGTTGCAACACTTGACCGCTGAGTTCTGGTAAGGAGAGATCAACGCTATTGATAATTTTTGTACTGACTATTGCCTGCGAACCCTGTTTTAAATCCCACAGGAATCTAGAATTTTCTGGCAGGACAATAGACAGATGTGGGAGAGCCGATGCTGGTATTGCCAATCCTGTTAACAAGCCTGCTGCCAACAGATAAGGGTCCTTCATCGCTTTGTCTCTCCTCTACTCACTGCTTTTCCCTATGACAGCATTAGTTGCCTGTATTCAGGAAAATTTTACTTCGGTTAAGTTATTATTCTTATTTAAACTGTGTAGTTCTGTAAAGCGTGTTTACGAGATTATATTTGACAATTTACGATCTCTTTAAATTACGGTTTTTCCGGTAGTATACAAATCTTATTTGTGAGAATACTTCTACTGAAAGCACTTTTTTCATCAGCTGACCAGTTTCTATAACTCAGTTGTCACAAATATTATAAGTGTTTGCAAACTCAGCGATTAATGGGTGATTTTTGAGTATCTCAGGACAGAGGTTTTTGCTTTTAATGTTGCTAGTATGGTGAATAAGCATTTGTTTTCAGGTTTCCATATCTTAGGAAAAGTGTAGCGATCGCATGAGAGTTTACTAGACAGAGAAGCGATGTCTGACGACAAGCCGTTTCTCTACAAGACGCTGAGCGAACATGTCTACGCTTTTTAATTTCTCATATGAAATTTAGCGATGCAAATGCATCATTTATCAAATATGGGATTAGTCAGATTAAAAATTCGAGAATTAGCAGAAGAGAAAGGATGGACACTAAAAGAAGTTTCTGACCGTTCTGGGGTAATTTACAGCACAGTTAGAAGTTATGCGCGTCGTCCTGGTATGACGACAGTTGACTTTACTGCTATCCACAAATTAGCTCGCACTTTTGATGTGAGGATTGAAGATTTAGTGGAAATTATAGAGGAATAGGCAAAAGTTTAACTGTTTATAATATTGATATCATACGACGGTGTGTCCTCAAAGAGCAAGCATTAGGTTTGCCATACCGAGAATTTCATAACTCACTACACGTAATTTAAAATGTATGTTTACTCATTGAAGTATGAGTTGAAACACATTTAAATTAAGTTTTACCTCTATAGAATAACCTCATTGAAAGTGCTAAGATTTAGGCTGAATCATTAATGTTTTCCTTTTCTTCCGTGGCTAGAGCTAGTACAGCGATTGGTGTCAGTCCCATTATTAAGGAGATTGTGCAAAAGCAGGCACATTCTACACGTTTGACCCTGAAAGAAGTTATTCTCATGGGGATGTTAGCTATTGACAAACTAGATGATCAAGGTCGTCAAGAGCTAGCAGATCAAGTTCATCAAATGCAGGTGAATGGAGAAATTTAATTGAGTAGTTATGAGTTATAAATTTTAACTCCTGACTCCTGACTCCTCACTTAATTTGGTTATTGGCTAAATCGATAACGACTTCCCATTACATAATTCTCATTAATTTCAAACGATATCCATTGGCGTTGCAGAGTCTCAGCAACAAAACCCGTTGTATTAGAACCTGCAAATGGATCTAATACCAGATCACCTTCATCAGTTAAGAATTTGATGAAGAACTCGGCGAACCCTTGCGGAAAACGTGCTGGATGGGGTCTCATTTCTGCTATTTTGCAGCGTCGTAAATAAGCGCTATTAGATTCAGTATTAGCAATTTCTAGTAGATTTGGCGGAATTGCACCCTGGTTATCCTTTTGGAATTTATCAGAAATATCATGTCCGCTAGGACGTATTTTAGCCTTATAACCATTTTTGAGTAATTGCTTCATACTTTGGCTATAGGGCTTTAAAACTTTTCTGTTATCTGCTTTAGGATTCGGTGTTTTAGACAACCACCAAACTGTATTTACTGAGTCTTTCACACGAATCCGCCTGATTGTTACCCACTCAGCAGGGGTTGGCAGTCGAGCCGGATTATAGTGGTAAAATTCCTGAGCAAGAAAGAAACCTACTTCTTTGCATAATCTAACTAAAAGTTCGTATTGGTAGATACTCCGCACGGGATTGCCAGGAAGGTAAGCGCCACCTAAATCTAGTACGAATGAACCATTATCTGCCAGTACTCTTTTAAATTCATAGGCAAAAGGTAGAAACCACTCAATATATTTTTCAGCAGTTTCGTTACCGTATTCTTTTTTTCGTGTCAGAGCAAATGGAGGTGATGTGATAATTAAATTAATACTATTATCATCAATGAATTTAATAAGTTTAAGGCTATCACCTAAATATGCGGCTCCGTTCTGCTGGGTATAATAGGGATTAAAAATTATTTCTTTTGGTGGTATTACTGGTTCTTCTTGCAAGAGTGATAAAATTATTTCATTTTTTATATTTATAACTTGTTTTGGTATTGTCCAATTATTTAATTTTAAAAGTTATTTTTTAACGCAAAGGGACACGGAGGGAAGCGCAAAGTAACGCAGGGGAGTATATTAACTTTGTAATCCATGTGGATGAGAATATACTCCTGAAATAACTAAGACTGAAACACTACCACTTTTTGTATGGTAAAAATTTACCAGACATAATGATTTTAACGCGATCGCCTTTGGGGTCTTCTTCTTTTTCTATATCTAAAGTAAAGTCAATGGCACTCATAATCCCGTCACCAAACTTTTCTTGAATGACTTCCTTAATGGGGAAACCATAAACTTGCATAATCTCGTAGAAACGATAAATCAATGGGTCAGTTGGTACTACTGGGCCTAATCCTTTTACAGGATATTCAGTCAACTCTTTAATATAAGTAGCATCTAACCCCAATGCTTCAACTAGTAACTTAGCTTCTTCCTCGGAAGCACTAGCTTGCCGATAGAATAAAGTAGCAATCCATACTTCATCACGTCCGAGAACTTTTTCCAAATCGGCAAAACTTAGTTTTTTTTCTTGTTTCGCGGCTAATAGCTTTTGAGTAATTTCGGGAAGGGACACCTGATAGCTCCTATAGTGAATTGTAATTAAAGTTCATTTTAGGCGATCGCAGTCTACCTTTTATGTTTAGACAGAAAGCTCAAAAATTCTTCTACTGCTGCCCTTGGTTGGTTATAGCATTTCTTTGCAGGGTAGTGTTCAACGCAGAGAATTCCTGATTTAAACCAAGCATCCTTTTCTTGATCCTTCTCATACCTGTCTGGGTGAAAAGAAATCTCTAATATTCCGAATGTTCCGTCTATATCCCTAACCTCATGCAGCTACAAAATTGATTTCAGAAAAAATCCCCCACCTTGCGGCAGGGGAATTTTATTACTTATCTACTTACTTATCTACAAAACTAGCAGCCGAATTAACCGAACTTACCAGCAGTAGAAGCAATCAAGAATGCAGCATAAGTCACGATGTAGCCAACAGTGAAGTGAGCTAGACCAACTACACGAGCTTGAACAATAGATAGAGCAACGGGCTTGTCTTTCCAGCGAACTAGGTTAGCCAGAGGAGTGCGTTCGTGTGCCCAAACAAGGGTTTCAATCAACTCTTGCCAGTAACCTCTCCAGGAGATTAAGAACATGAAGCCAGTAGCCCAAACTAGGTGTCCAAACAGGAACATCCAAGCCCAGACAGACAGGTTATTCACGCCATAGGGGTTGTAACCGTTAATCAACTGAGCAGAGTTAGCCCAGAGGTAATCGCGGAACCAGCCCATGAGGTATGTAGAGTTCTCATTGAACTGAGCTACGTTGCCTTGCCAAATACCTAGATGTTTCCAATGCCAGTAGAAGGTAACCCAACCAAGGGTGTTGAGCATCCAGAATGTAGCGAGGTAGAAGGAATCCCAAGCTGAGATGTCGCAAGTACCGCCACGACCGGGGCCATCGCAAGGGAAGGCATAGCCGAAGTCCTTTTTATCGGGCATCAGCTTAGAACCACGGGCATCCAAAGCACCTTTGACCAAGATCAAGGTGGTGGTGTGCAGACCCAAAGCGATCGCATGGTGTACCAAGAAGTCGCCAGGGCCAATTGTCAAGAACAGGGAGTTAGTACCAGCATTGATGGCATCTAACCAGCCTGGAAGCCAAACGTTAGCGTAGTTGGGCCATGCTGTGTAAGCAATACTATCAGGGTTAGATAGCAATGTATCTAAACCGTACAGTACTTTACCGTTTGCCGCTTGGACGAATTGAGCAAATACTGGCTCAATCAAGATTTGCTTTTCAGGAGTACCGAAAGCAACTACTACGTCGTTGTGTACGTACAGACCAAGGGTGTGGAAGCCCAAGAAAAGGGATACCCAGCTAAGGTGGGAAATAATCGCTTCTTTGTGCTTCAGCACGCGCTCAAGAACGTTGCCTTTATTTTGCTCTGGGTCGTAGTCACGTACCCAGAAGATTGCTCCGTGAGCAAAAGCACCAAGCATCAGGAATCCAGCAATATACTGGTGATGCGTGTACAACGCTGCCTGAGTTGTGTAGTCCTTTGCAATAAATGCGTAGGAAGGCATGGAGTACATGTGCTGCGCTACCAGGGAAGTAACAACACCTAGCGCTGCTAAGTGCCAACCTAATTGGAAGTGCAGGGAGTTGTTGTAGGTGTCGTAAATACCTTGGTGAGGTAGGTTAAACGGACCTTCAACAGGAATGCCAAAGAAATTCTTAGCATTCAAGGCTTCTTTGAGACTGTGACCAATCCCAAAGTTTGTCCGGTACATGTGACCAGCAACGATGAATAAAACTGCGATCGCTAGGTGGTGATGAGCTATGTCAGTCAGCCACAAAGCTTCTGTCTGGGGATGGAAACCACCTAAGAAAGTCAGAATTGCAGTTCCTGCACCTTGCGATGTCCCGAAGATATGTCCAGGAGTGTCAGGGTTTTGAGCGTAAACACCCCAGTTGCCTGTAAAGAATGGTGTCAAACCGGCTGGGTGGGGTGGGGTGTTGAGGAAGTTATCCCAACCTACGTGCTGACCGCGAGCTTCGGGTACAGCAACGTGAATTAAGTGACCAGCCCAAGCCAATGAACTAACACCAAACAAACCTGCTAAGTGGTGGTTTAGGCGATGTTCAGCGCTCTTAAACCATGCCAAGCTAGGACGGTACTTGGGTTGCAAGTGCAGCCAGCCAGCAAACAAGAGTACGGCCGCGAACAATAACAGGAACACTGAACCTGTGTACAGTTCACTGTTATTGCGCATACCGATGGTATACCACCAGTGGTAGAGACCAGAGTAGGTAATGTTTACCGGATTACTAGCGCCAGCTTGGGTAAAAGCTTCGATTGCTGGTTTACCAAAGTGGGGGTCCCAAATCGCATGGGCGATGGGACGGATGTGAAGGGGATCTTTAATCCACTGTTCAAAGTTACCTTGCCAGGCTACGTGGAACAGGAGGCTGGATGCCCACAGGAAGATGATTGCCAAGTGACCGAAGTGAGTTGCGAAAATCTTTTGGTAAAGATTTTCTTCCGTCATGCCATCATGGGTTTCAAAGTCGTTGCCTGTAGCGATCGCATACCATATCCGACGAGTAGTCGGGTCCTGTGCGAGATCCTGGCTAAATTTCGGAAATTTTGTCGCCATAGGTTTAATAAATCCTCTGACCTTTAGCCATCAAGTATCAGTTCAATTTCGGATTTCAGATTTTGGATTTTGGATTAAATCTAAAATCTAAAATCCAAAACCCAAAATTTTGCTGATTGCTACCCTACTGAAAGGATGTGTGCATGGAAGAATGCCCAAGTTGTGGCAATTCCTCCCAAGAGGTAGTGAGCTACCCCTACAGCCCGACCCTGAATAATGCTCAGAGCGCGAGGCTGAATTGCTGGTGCTACCTTCAGTTTGTTATGCGCCCAAACAATGGACTCAATCAGTTCTTGCCAGTAGCCGCGACCACTGAACAGGAACATCAAGCTGAATGCCCAGACAAAGTGAGCGCCTAAGAAGAGTAGACCATAGGCAGATAGCGCGCTGCCATAGGAATTGATGACTTGTGTAGCTTGTGCCCACAAGAAGTCTCGCAACCAACCGTTGATGGTGATGGCGCTTTGGGCAAAGTTACCACCAGTGATGTGAGTCACAGTACCATCTGCATCTACGGTTCCCCAAACATCTGATTGCATCTTCCAACTGAAGTGGAAAATTACAATAGACAGGGAGTTGTACATCCAGAAGAGTCCGAGGAATACGTGATCCCAACCAGACACTTGACAGGTACCGCCACGACCAGGACCGTCGCAGGGGAAGCGGAAGCCCAGGTTTGCTTTGTCTGGAATCAGACGAGAGCTACGGGCGTATAGCACACCTTTGAGCAGAATTAGGACGGTGACGTGAATGGTGAAGGCGTGAATGTGGTGAATTAGGAAGTCCGCTGTACCCAAAGCAATGGGTGCTGCTGCCACTTTACCGCCAACTGCCAAAATACCGCCGCCAAAGACATAGCTAACTGGTTCTAGGGCATTGGGTGCAGTTGTACCAGGAGCCAAGGCGTGGATATTTTGTATCCACTGGGCAAATACTGGCTGCAATTGAATCCCTGTATCAGAGAACAAGTCTTGAGGACGACCCAATGCACGCATTGTGTCGTTGTGGATGTAAAGTCCAAAGCTGTGGAAGCCGAGGAAAATACACACCCAGTTCAGGTGAGAAATAATCGCGTCACGGTGACGAATTACCCGATCCAGCAAGTTGTTTTGGTTCACAACTGGATCGTAATCACGCACCATGAAGATAGCAGCGTGAGCCGCTCCACCAACAATCAAGAAGCCACCGATCCAAATATGGTGAGTGAATATGCACAACTGCGTAGCGTAGTCAGTTGCCAAATATGGATAGGGGGGCATCGCGTACATGTGATGCGCGATGATGATGGTCAGCGAACCCAAGAAGGCTAGGTTAGTAGCCAACTGAGCGTGCCAAGATGTGGTCAGGTTTTCGTAGAGACCTTTGTGACCTTCACCAGTGAAAGGGCCTTTGTGGTTTTCTAGGATCTCTTTAATGCTGTGACCAATACCCCAGTTGGTACGGTACTGGTGACCAGCAATAATAAAGAGAACTGCGATCGCTAAGTGGTGATGAGCAATGTCAGTCATCCACAAGCCGCCTGTTACCGGGTTTAGACCGCCCTTGAAGGTCAGGAAGTCAGCATACTGACCCCAGTTCAAGGTGAAGAAAGGTGCTAAACCAGCAGCAAAGCTGGGATACAGCTCGGTCAACAAGTCTTTGTTCAAGATGAACTCGTGGGGCAAGGGTATGTCTTTGAGAGCAACGCCTGCATCCAAAAGCTTGTTGGTCGGTGCGGATACGTGGATTATGTGACCTGCCCATCCCAAGGAACCACAACCTAGCAATATTTGCAAGTGGTGATTCAGCATTGACTCCACATTCTGGAACCATTCCAGTTTGGGAGCGCGTTTGTGGTAGTGGAACCAGCCGGCAAATAGGAATAAGCCTGCTAATACCAAGCCACCGATCGCAGTCACATAAAGCTGGAAGGAGTTTGTGATACCCCAGCCGCGCCATACTTGGAACAAACCGGAGGTGATTTGAATACCGTGGAAACCACCGCCAACATCACCATTTAAAATGTCTTGTCCCACAATGGGCCAAACAACTTGAGCACTAGGCTTAACGTTCAACGGGTCGCTTAGCCAAGCTTCGTAGTTAGAAAACTTCGCGCCGTGGAAAATCATCCCGCTCAACCAAACCATCACTACGGCTAAGTGGCCGAAGTGGGCTGAGAATATCTTCCGGGATATGTCTTCTAAATCGCTTGTATGTGTATCAAAATCATGGGCGAGTGCGTGCAGGTTCCAAATCCATGTGGTGGTTTTGGGACCTCTGGCTAAGGATCTGTCAAAGTGTCCAGGTTGGGCCCATCTCTCGAAAGAGGTAGGTACTGGGTCTTTGTCGACGATTACTCTTGCCTTTTTTTCCTCTCGCTCCGGAGGACTTATTGTCATTCGACCTCCTCTCTTGATAAGGAATGAGGAATCATGAATACCACAAAGTTAACCATTACCGCAAATTCCAGAATTTTACTGAAGCCGCGATGAAGACCTATGTGGATAGTTGTTTCTCGTTGAATTATAGAGTCTTCACTTGTACATTGTTGGAGATATTTTAACAATAATTCAAACTTGCTGAAATATTGCTGGAATTCCTGCCTGATCTGCCTTTTAACTTCAAAGTTTTTGTCCAAAAGTCAATAGATTCTCCATTTAATTTACAAAGAATAACAATTTGTAAAATTTATGGTTTGGTTGTATACAGCCGATGTTCCAGCTTTTGCTGCTATTACTCATGAACATTTGTGTCATATTTCCATTGTTGTAAGTAAAAAGCTGTAAAGAATATGACTTATTTGAAAATTTATTGAGACAGACACAGGAAAACTTATGGGATGTGAGGCAGATTTAACCTTTTGGGCTATTGTTCCCTATGGACAGTTTGAGCCAAAATAATCTGTCGATTGTCGAAGACTATCACTGGGTGCAACGCATGAACTTGTGGCAGAAAAAGGTGTTAGAGAAGCTCCTCCCTGAGAGGTTCCCGATTCTCAGGTGGGTAATAACATTGGTGCTGGTATTAAACTTGACCAGCTGTGGCGAGAAAGCTGGTAGCCAGGAAGTATCTATTGGCTATAAAGAAAAATCTCCACAGATTTCTCAAATTTCAAAGCAATTTTCGGAAGTTTCCCCACCATCTGTTATCCAAGAACTGCGGACAATTTTGGAAGTTTATCAGCCGCAAGTGACAATTGTTACTCCACAAGCTGATGAAGTTCTCCAAGATAACAAAGCCACTGCCAGTTTTCAGGTTAAGGATCTACCAATATTTAAAGATCCACAATTACAACTGGGGCCCCATCTACATGTAATTCTGGATAACCAACCTTATATACCTGTTTACGACCTGAATCAGCCCTTGGTTTTGCCAGACTTGTCTCCAGGTACTCATACCCTGCGCGTCTTTGCCTCTCGTCCTTGGCATGAAAGCTTTAAGAATGAAGGCGCTTATGCCCAGACAACATTTCACGTCTTCACCAAAACCGCCGACAACAACCCAGATCCCAAGTTACCCCTGCTAACTTACAGCCGTCCTCAAAGCAGCTACGGAGCTGAACCAATCTTGCTGGACTTTTATCTAACTAACGCTCCCCTGCACCTCGTTGGGAAGGAAAACGCTAACGACGAATTCAGTGATTGGCGCATCCGCTCCACAATTAATGGTGAAAGCTTTATTTTCGATCGCTGGCAAGCAGTTTATCTTAAAGGTTTCCAACCTGGTAAAAACTGGGTAAAACTGGAATTTCTTGATAATCAGGGAAATCCTGTCAAAAATGCCTTTAATACCACAGTCAGACTAATTGACTACCAGCCAAAGGGTAAAGACACTTTGTCGAGAATTGTGAGAGGAGAACTCACAGCAGATGAGGCGCGCCCCGTTGTAGACCAGAATTATAGACTCACACCTACACCCACGCCGTCTGTTGAAAAAACACCCCAGATACAACCGAAGGTAGAAAAACAGCCCATTCCTGAAACTGAAATTCCAAAAGAATTCAAAACACAGCCAAGCAAACCAGAAGAGCCAGAACAACCAAAATTGGAAGTTCCAACGGTTGTACCATCTCCCATCTTGTCCCCGACACCATCAGAAATAATTGAGTCTCCCATACCAGAACCGCAGCCAGAGGTAACACCAACACCTGAATCAACACCGTTACCTGAAAAAGTTGCCCCTCAAACAACAAAACCTCGATTGGGCGGATTTTTCAACCGTCGGGCTGGTAAAGTCCCCACTCCACAAGCACCAGTTGCACCATCTCCTAGCTTGCCATCGACGCTGCCAGAAATAATTGAGTCTCCTGCACCTGAAATAATTACGCCAACACCAGAACCGCAGCCAGAGGTAATGCCAACTCCTGAATCAACGCCGTTACCCGAAAAAGTTGCCCCTCAAGCAACAAAATCTAGATTGGGCAGTTATTTCAACCGTCGAGCAGGCAAGATGACTACCCCACAAGCACCAATTGCACCATCTCCTAGTTTGCCATCGACGCTGCCAGAGATTATTGAGTCTCCTGCACCTGAAACAAGTGTGCCACCAGCAGAAACTAAACCAGAGGTAACACCAACTCCTGAATCAACACCGTTACTGGAAAAACCAGAAGTGAAATAACTCGTTTACTATCGCGAGCAAAAAGTTGCAAAATTTTTACTTTTGCACAACAACTAGGGAATTCTAAGTAAGGATGGCTTTTATTTCTTACTTAGGATTACTATGGCTTCCCAAACTCAAGGTTCAAATTTTCAGGCAGTTTCCGGCGATGTTGCTGTCATACAATTGATCGATAAAGTTTGGTGCCGATCGCGTGCGGCAAATTGTCTTGAGCTTGAAAAACTTCTCCCGGCTGGATGAAGCAGAAGCACATGCAGTCAATCTACATGAATGCCTGGATAGTACGCTACTCATCCTCAATAATCGGATCAAAAAAGGCATTACAATTGAGCGCTTCTACGGCGAGATTCCTAGTATTGAAGGTTTTTATAGCTCACTTTATCAAGTGTTCATGAATATTATCAACAATGCGCTTGATGCATTGGAGGAAGAGCACAATCCTCAAGACAACCCACGAATTGCGATCGCTACTGAACTTCAAGATAAAAACTGGGTAGTTGTCCGCATTACTGATAATGGTTCTGGTATTCCCTCTGATGTTCAAGAAAGAATTTTTGAGACGTTCTTCACTACCAAGCCCAGAGGTGTTGGTACTGGTATGGGACTTTCGATTAGTCATCAGATTGTAGTCGAGAAACACGGAGGACAACTAATCTGTAAATCTGAGGTGGGTAGTGGTACAGAATTTATCATTTCTCTTCCGATTCAAAAGCAGCATTTATCCGAAAATGCTCAACTCTAACTTTTGCGATAAAGCCTCAACAAAAGCAAGCCCTGCTACCGGATTTCCTACCGTATCCAAGGCGGGACTGTAGCAAGCGATCGCCCCCTCACTTGGTACTATTGTTATAAGTCCACCACCAATCCCTGATTTCATTGGCAGACCAATCCTGACTGCAAACTGGGCAGAAGCTTCATATAACCCACAAGTTGACATCACCGCGTTGACAATCCGGCGGTTTTGTGATTTTAAATAGCTATTTTCAATAGCTAGGAGTTTTCCTAACAGAGCTAAATCTTCCACTCGCCCAGACAAACAGCATATTTGCTCGTAGGTGTCAAGTGCTGTTTCCAGATTTTCTAGATGACCTGTTTGGGCAAGATAGTTTGCGATCGCTTGATTGGCTGTTGAGCGTGTTAATCGCACTGAAGCCAGCATTACCTCATCTAAATATAGTTGGCAACCTGCTAATTGGTTGAGCCATTGACAAAATAAAAGAGTGCGTTGGCTAGCGTCCTTTCCCGGTAATTTATCAGCGAGAGTAATTGCTCCACTATTAACCATCGGATTGCGGGGACGGCCGCGATCGGCAACCAACTGCTCTAAAGAATTGAATGGTGCATCGGATGGCTCCACCCCAACCCACCCAAAAACCGTTTCTGCGCCAAAATGTTCTAGCAGATAAAGTAAGAAAAATGGCTTAATGGTACTCATTAATGGGAATACACAAAGGGTATCCCCAAGGCTGATACTTTTCCCCGATTCACAGCAGATGTGAACTGCAAACCAACCAGGATAAGCTTTAGCCAATTGCGGAATGCGATCGGCAACTTGTCCTTGTTCAGCTTTAGTTTTAGCTTGTTGTATCCAAGAGGATAATGTTAATTTTTCAAGTCCTTTCACAACAGATATAGCCACGTTAAATTACGTATAGTTAATAAGCATAATGCTTGCATTTCTGAATTACGAATTACAAATTAGTATGATTCCCCGTGTCAGATCGCCAGAATTACCGCAAAATTATTGTTGGCTCAATACAGAAAAACCTTTGTCTCTTAAACAACTCAGGGGTAGAGTCGTAATTTTAGACTTTTGGACATACTGCTGTATCAATTGTCTGCATATTTTGCCAAACCTGAAATATTTAGAACAGAAATATAAAGATAGCCTCACTGTTATCGGTATCCACTCCGCCAAGTTTGACAACGAAAAGGAAACAGAAAACATTCGTCAAGCTATCCTGCGCTACGACATTGAACACCCAGTTTTAGTTGACAGCAATTTTCGAGTTTGGGAAGAGTATGCTGTGCGTGCTTGGCCTACATTAATAATTATTGATCCAGAAGGTTACGTGATTGGTCAGATTTCTGGTGAAGGAAACCGTGACGCTTTAGACGAATTGATTCAAAAGTTAATTCAACAACACCAAGAGAAAGGCACAATTAATTTCCAAGAACTCAGCTTGACTTTAGAAAAACAGCGCCAACCATTAATCACACCCCTAGCTTTTCCTGGTAAAGTTTTAGCTACTCCAACGGGTTTATTCATTGCTGACTCTGGACATCATCGCCTGATTATGAGTAGCTTCGACGGCGAAATTCTGCACTTGATTGGTACTGGAAAATCTGGTTTAACCGATGGTGCTTTTAACGTAGCGCAATTTTTTGCACCACAGGGAATGGCATTTGATGGCGAAAATCAAATTCTTTATGTTGCTGATACAGAAAATCATGCTCTACGGCGAGTTGATCTCAAGCGTCAGTTAGTGGAAACTCTCGCCGGAACTGGTGAACAAAGCCGCAATATTCGTCCTCATGGCGGTGCTGGTTTAGAAACCGCGCTGAATTCCCCTTGGGATTTAGTGAAAGTGGGAAATACTTTGTTTATAGCAATGGCTGGGCCGCATCAAATTTGGCAAATGGACTTAGAAAATAGCATTATCAAAACTTATGCTGGTACTGGTGCAGAAGCTTGCGTTGATGGTTCACTTACCGAATCTGCCTTTGCCCAACCTAGCGGTATCAGCACCGATGGGAATGAACTATATATTGCTGACAGTGAAGTTAGCTCAATTCGTGGTGTTGGAATTGTAGAACCTTACCAAGTGAGAACTGTTTGTGGTAATGGGGGTTTATTTGGTTTTGGTGATGTAGATGGACAAGGTGAAGATGTCCGTTTACAACACTGCTTAGGAGTGGAATATGTTCAGGATTTTCTGTGGGTGGCAGATAGTTACAATCACAAAATTAAATTAGTGAGTCCCAGTACAGGGAATTGTCAAACAGTTTTAGGAGATGGTTCTGCTGGTTTACAAAATGGCCAGGGTAAAAAAACTCGGTTTTTTGAACCTTCGGGATTGAGTGCTATGAATTCATATCTATATATTAGTGATACCAATAACCACGCCATCCGCCGCGTAGATTTAAATACTCTTGAAGTGACAACGCTGGAATTTATTGGATTATGTGCGCCGGATGTTTGTATTCCACCTAATTTATAGAATGATTAACTCGCGCGAAGGCGTAAAGGCTCACAGAAAAAATCTGTGTCTGGGGGTGAGATATTAAAGAATAATGTTGTAAAGCGATCGCTTAATATTTTTTATATTTTATCTTCAGTATATTTACTAGATTTAGAATAATAATCTTACATTATAATTTCATGTTGAATGTAAAATAAAAAAACAAGTATTGCCAACTCTGAGTTGACAGTATAGACATTGATATGGAAAACGAATTCATTTCTTTAGAGTGTGAAGATGATGTCATTTTTTTTAATAAAGATACTTTTAAAGTAAGTAAATTAAGAGAGCTAGTCATACGAGAAATTGCAAATAAATGGCATCAGAAAATTTGCAGCTATAAAGCTCAAATCTCTGATGTATCAGTTGGTAATTTATTTGGCAGCATTCCTGCTCGTGACGAGTCCATTCCAGTTAGCGAATTTCAACTACATGCTGTCAAAGAGTGTCAGGTTCTTCAAAGTGGAAAAAACTGGCAGAAAGGTAAATTAGAAATTAGGATATCTATATATCCTAATAGCCACAAAGCAAATAATCTATGTCTTCAATTTTATCCAGATGAACCTATTAAGGTATAGTGAGCTTATACAGGTGTTATTGTTAGATTTGCAGATAAGAGATGGGTATTGAGTTGGTGTAGTGGCAAATTTTTATATAATTGTAAACTCTTTTTCCCTAGCCGATAAAATTGATGTTTTACCTGTATTTTAACCATGAATGATGCTGTATACAATAAGCGGATGATTTGCGATATTTTTTGTACCAATTAAAATCGCCTGTCCCTTATTGCCATGTATGAATTTATTTCTCAGATATATATATTTTCAATTTAATATTTTTTTTCAAGCTGCCAAGGTAAGTTATCAATGCATAAATAAAAATCACAATTCCTATCATTTCTAAAAACTCTTCAATAACTATACCTGTTGATGTTATGAAACTGCGACGACCAAAATATTCTATCAAAAGCCCACCGATCATTTCCATACCTAATGTTCCACTCACATAAACAACTGCGGCAATAAAAAATAAATACCGAGTTTTATGAGGTAGATCGAGCCAAAATTTTAGATATTTAAATACAAAAACTGCTACTAAAATTGCACCAGGAATAACCCAGGTTTGGAAAAATATAGGATTGAGGTTAAGCGCTTGCCGTACTGACGGTATGATCAAAATTTCGTGAAAACTAAATGCTTCATCCAAACTCAAATATACAAATATAAAATATAGGGTTTTCCAGTAAGAGGAATAGCTGTCTTTCCTCTTAATAACAGAAATTGCTTTAAGTAATCCCGAACAAAATAATAGAGAGAATGCAGAATACCAAGCAGGAATATTCAATTCTCTATCAAGGCTAAATAGTTCGTAAAACCATTTGCTAGATGGGAAAGTAAACTCTGAGAGCCAAAAATAGCTACTTAAGACACCTGCAAAAGTGAGACTGATAACTATAACTATTAAACGTCGAGCAATTGTTTTAGCACAGAGATGAATTGGTAACTCCACACTAGGGATTGATACTTGCGGCATACGAATATTCAGTAATTTACTTTGTGTAAAACAATAGTAGGAAATTATCTCATAATCGTAAATTATATGAGCAAAATGTTACAGAAATATCACTAAAAATCCTATATTTGTTGAGGGAATTGCTAGTTACCACATAAAATCTACATCAATAGTTTGCGGTAGGCTACGCAAACGCCCAAAGGGTGACCTAAGAAGGATAGAGGATTTTAGCGAGTCAGATAGTCAAGGATTCGCTAACGCTACGCGAATGGCGCGAAGATTCTAGTAAACTTTACAGCAGATTTCAGTTTGGTTCAGTACACAAGTAAGATATAAAGCCTGTTTGACTCCTGAATTATGCTGTATTAATTGACTTAGATAAGTTTAGAAGCCCAACTAAAATGATTCCGCGCTTTACTTAAAGAATGGGGAATTAATAATCCAGAGCAATTGTGACCGAATTTAATTTACAAATCCAAGAAAATAGCGATCGCTTGTCAACTCCACTGGAGGATGCAGCGTCTAGCTTACTTCCCTTCAGGGATACGATACACTGCGTCAACACTAAAGGCAATGATCGCCTTGACCGTTACCTTTCCCAAGAATTACCAGATTTATCCCGTTCCCGCATCCAACAGTTAATCGAACAGGGTAATGTCCAACTTAATGGCAAAGTTTGTATATCCAAAAAGATCAATGTTAGGCTAGGCGATCGCATCACTCTCGAAATACCAGAAGCGCAACCTTTAGAACTGCTAGCAGAAGATATCCCCTTAGATATTCTCTACGAAGACGATCAGTTACTCATTCTTAACAAACCCGCAGGCTTAGTTGTCCACCCTGCACCCGGCCATCCAGATGGCACTTTGGTAAATGCCCTATTGGCACATTGCCCCAATTTACCAGGGATTGGGGGAGTCCAACGTCCGGGAATCGTCCATCGATTGGATAAGGATACAACAGGAGCGATCGCGATCGCTAAAACAGAAGTTGCCCATCATCACCTACAAGCGCAACTCAAAGCTAAAACCGCACGGAGAGAATACTTGGGCGTGGTTTACGGTGCGCCAAAAGTTGAAAGTGGCACAATTGACTTGCCTATTGGTCGCCATCCACAAGACCGCAAAAAAATGGCTATTATGCCTGTTGAACAAGGCGGACGAGCCGCAGTCACTCATTGGCAAGTACTAGAACGCCTCGGTAACTTCACTTTAATCCACTTTCAACTAGAAACTGGACGCACCCATCAAATCCGCGTCCACAGTGCCAAAATGGGTCATCCCATTGTCGGCGACCCAGTTTATAGTTCTGGTCATTCAGTGGGCGTAAATCTGCCCGGTCAAGCACTGCACGCTTGGCGACTAAAATTGCAGCATCCTGTATCTGGAGAGTTGATTGAGGTGACAGCAAACCCTCCCAGCCACTTTACAAAACTTTTGGAGATGTTAAAAAGACGAACTGCACCGTAAAACAAACGACTAGCGTGCATTAGACATGGGATAGAGTCTGTTCCACTAGTTATACCTAAATGAAACTCCTACATAACCCAAGACTTATGCACGCTATAAAATGATCAAATCGATGTATTAGCTAGCCGCAGACCAAAAATCGTTACTTAATTCCAGCCAGCTGGCGATAAGGTACAGACTTTTCGATATCGATGTTGAATGACGAGATCCTTTGTGGTGGATTGCCAACAGCATTGACACTTTGTGCCATAGACAAGAATTGAGCCGGATCGCCTGCCTTGGGCTTTTGTTCTTGTGGGATAAATCTGCGGACTTCGACCTGCCAAATGATTTGGGGGAAACCCAGTTTGGCACGGTGGTAATCTTCGTATCGCGGAGATTTGATGTTGAATGGCAACTCACCCTCAGCGCGGGATGGCAGTATGCGACGGCGCTGATAAGGCACTGTGGAGTATCCAAAATTGCTCAGGTACTCTTCAGTGTTGAGCACTTCATCAACAAAGCCTCTAATACCCTTGGTAGCAACTACAATTGACCAAGCAATTTTTTCCCGCTCACTGTATGGGTCGCGTCCCAAAACGCGCTGGATTACTTGCTCAACAAAGCGATAATTATTGTTGAGGTCGTAGAAGCTTTTCTTAAAGGTATTAGAAAGCAACAACCCACGAATAAAGTCCCGGACTGTAATTTGTCCATTACGGAGTTGGGACTCTAGGAATGTTTCGCGATCGGCAGCAAAGGCATGAAAGAAAATCTGACGATATGCTGCTTCGATCAGAACATCTAAATCTGACGGGGACAGTATGTTGTCTGTAGTAAAAATCCTGGGCTGTTCATCACCCGGTACTTCATATGCAGCTACACGCTGGTTTTGACTTGAAGGGTCATATGTTAACAGAGGAATTGCCACTCTAAAGCCTCCATGTTCTTAATTAAAGTTAACAACTTTAAAACACATATTAAGGGAGTAGTAGGATCAGAACCTCAGATTCTGATAAAATTTCACGAAACTTAACTAAGGGTAATTTAACTATTCTTAGGAAGAACAATTAGTCTGCTGGATTTAACCCATAGCTAATCAATAAAATTAAGTGGGGCTTCCAGCTTAATGACTACGTAAATGACTAAAAAACTTTATTTACATATTTTAGATTAGGAGATTGAGTTTCACTTTTTTTAACTGAAGCAATAATTTTTAACATTTAGCAAAAGAAATTAATCGGGAATGGGGACAAGCAAAAATATTTTCCCCTGCCCCCTCTCCTCTTCAGTGACCTATCCAAAATTCCAGAGGATCTATAGTTGACTTACAGTGAGGCCAGCTACGCAAAGTTGCTTCCATTCCTTCCCTCCAATAGGGTGGTTCCAGTCCCAGCCCTAAACATAGATGAGATAGGATGTTAGCAAACTGCTGATTGTGACCAAAATCTCCTAGATGGGCGTGGGCGTATTCATGGATGACTACACCAAACCAGTCTCTAGGTGCTATTCGACCGACATCTACCAGAATAGTGATTGGGTTTGTGAGAATGTTGCACAGCCCATCTATGCCGAAGGATTGAGCTATAGGGACTGCAAAAATTTGGATATGGCGACGCTCTTGGGGGTGAAAGCACTCATGACAAAGTTCTAGATAGGCGTTGATCTGAGCGTTAACTGTGTTAATATTTTCGCCGATCCAAGTGCAAATGGGGATGCGATCGCGCAGGTTATCGAACACATCCACCATACCCGGTTCTAGGGCAAGTTCCTGTACCCGATGCAGATAATCTCGTCCACGAGTAAAAGCATCGGTCTGCTTAAGAATCATTCACCAGCCCAAAACTGAATAAAATTGTCTTTTTTCCAGAACATCCTCCCCAAGCTTTTCTGTTACTTTTTCTGGGCTGGAAGCCTCAACAGAAGTTTCAATGCGGGTTTCGGTACAAAATGATGCCGTGCTGAAGCCACCAAACCGTTTTACTGTACTGGTTCGCAGTCGCATATTTGGGCTGGCAAACCAGAATCGCTCAATGGAACTCATTGTTTCGTATTCGGTTGTCAACACTAGTCCATCTTCATCATCCATGTGGAAAAGACCAACTACAGGCACAATTTCGGCATAGCCTCTTTCGCGGAGTAATTTGCCAGCCCTTGGGTTATCGCCATCAGGCACGATCGCAAATATGGTTTTCCCTTGATGGTTCTCTTCATCCTCTCTATCCCAAGCCATTGTCCCTAGCCAACGCACCCGTGATCCTCCTACTGAAAGGCTGGGGTCAATCTGATGATACTGGCACAGTTCTATGATTTCTGGATGATTGGCATCTAAAGTTTCTACCTGTATATCCGATTCTCCTGTCTCTGAGCGTTTGAACGCCAGGTGATGAGTTGCACGTTGCGATCGCCACTTACCAGCACTTAGCTGAAAAAATTCCATTGCGTCTATCAATCTTCTGACTCCTACTTATTACTCCTGCGGATGATGTTTTTCGAGTTCTTTCTTTTTAAAGTTATTGGTATATAAACATTCTAAACATTACAGCGATTAGTGATCAGCTTCAATAAACTCCCTACAAAGGGAGAGATTGATATGTTGTTATGCAATTGTAAACTTTTATGAGTGTAATTTCTTATGGCTTGACAATATAGACGTTTTAATATCTCAGTGCTAAAATAGTAGAAAGCAGTGTCTACGACAGCCTACGCCTTCACACTAGTGGTAAAAACAAATACCCTTCGATTCAGTCAATCCGAGGAGTGAATGATGGACTTTCCAATCGAACTAACTTTAGAACAACAGTTTCGCTTACAAAATTTGAAAGATCAGGTAAAGAATTTGAGCCAAGAAGAGGCTCAGGAATTTTTGTTAGAAGTTTTGCGGCAGATGATGGTGAAAGATAATTTGGTTAAACATCTGCTCAAACAAGCTTGATCAACTAAAAAAGAAAATTTTTACTTAAGACTTACGCAGTGGCAGAGTTCCATTGAAACGCGTAAGTCTTAATTTTTTGCCCATTTAGGCTAAATTTGGCTTTTTTGTCAGACTAGCCAAGTTACAGGTAAATATTACAGATTATTACTTTGTCTCTCATAGTAAAGACTAGGGTACTATTGATCCCCTATGTTTTTGTTTGGCTACTCGCAGTTAATCTGATCGAGAACATGCCAGAAATAATATCCGCCATTTGTGAATATTTAAGGAGAACTCATGGTTCTTGATGCTTTTTCCAGAGCTGTAATTGCGGCTGATGCCAAAACCGCTCCTATCGGTGGTGCTGACTTAGCATCTCTCAAAAATTTCATTGCTGAAGGCAACAAGCGCCTTGATGCAGTGAATGCGATCGCCAGTAACGCTAGCTGTGCAGTTTCTGATGCCATTGCTGGGATTGCTTGTGAAAACACTGGTCTGCTTCAAGCTGGTGGTAACTTGTACCCCACTCGCCGGATGGCTGCTTGCCTGCGTGATGCTGAAATCGTTCTGCGCTATGTAACATACGCGCTGTTGGCTGGTGATTCTTCCGTATTGGATGATCGTGCTTTGAACGGTTTGAAAGAAACCTACACAGCTTTGGGCGTACCCACAGGATCTTCTGTACGCGCTTTCCAAATCCTGAAGGCTATCAGCGTCGCTCACATCACCAACACCAACACTGAAGCTAACGCTGGTAAAAGGTTCCGCAAGCTGGACACTCCTCAAGGCGACTGCTCTGCTCTAGCTGCTGAAGCTGCTAGCTACTTCGATCGCGTTATTTCTGCTCTGAGCTAATTGCTAATTCCTAACGGCTAAAGCCTATTAGTCAAGCCAACTGAAATTAAAACTCGATCAAATCTAATCTGGAGTATAAAAAGCAATGAAATCAGTTATCACTACGGTTATTGGATCTGCTGATGCAGCAGGTCGTTTTCCAACCACCTCTGACCTAGAATCCGTTCAAGGTAGCATTCAGCGTGCTAGTGCTCGTCTAGAAGCTGCTGAAAAGCTAGCTGCTGGTATCGATAACGTAGCTAAGGAAGCTTATGATGCTGCCTTTAAGAAATATCCTTACCTGACCCAAGAAGGCGAAGCTGGCAGCACCCAAGTCAAGCAAGAAAAGTGCCTCCGCGACATCAAGCACTACCTACGCTTGATCAACTACAGCTTGGTTGTGGGCGGTACTGGCCCTCTGGATGAGTGGGGTATTGCAGGCGCTCGTGAAGTTTATCGCTCTTTGGCTCTGCCTACCGCTCCTTATGTTACCGCGTTGACTTACACTCGCGATCGCGCTTGTTCTCCTCGTGACATGTCTCCTCAAGCGTTGGGTGAGTTCCGCGCTCTCCTCGACTATGTAATCAACTCCCTGTCATAGTGACGCGGATTGACTAGACGAGCGATAGTCATACTCTAAAACTCAGGGACTCTCAGTCTGTTGCTTTGCCTGTATCTGGTTGAGTGATTGACCAAGAGTCCCTCAGTTGTTACTAATTCGTAATTCGTAATTCGTAATTCGTAATTCGTAATGACGCTCAAGGTCTCGCTAACGTAATTCATGATTTAACTTGGGGGATTGAAACAGGAAAATTTTTTTTATGACCATAGATTCTCTATTTGAACAGTTGAAACACCCTAATCCCAATCTGCGGGAACGAGCCATGTGGGAACTGGCTGAGGTTCGTGATGAAAATACCATTCCTCGGCTGATGGGTATTTTGGATGAAGAAGATGTGACTTACCGTCGAGCTGCGGTAAAAGCACTAGGTGCTATTGGTATAGATGCAGTACCACCACTGGTAGAGTCATTAGTAAATAGCGAGAATGCGACTATTCGGGGTAGCTGTGCTAAGGCGTTAGCACAGGTTGCTGCGAACCATCCCGATGTTCCTTTTCCAGATCAAGGCTTACAGGGATTGAAAACAGCGCTTAATGATCCAAATGCGGTTGTTTATATTGCATCAGTCATGGCGCTGGGTGAAATTGGTTCTCCTGCCTTTGAGATTTTGGCAGAGGCTCTGAAAACTATAGATAATGTGGCGCTGGCTGTGGCAATCGTCAATGCACTCGGTTCGATGGGTGATATGCGAGGAGTGGAAGTACTCACGGCATTGACAAATGATGAATCCGTCGATCCATATGTTCGAGAGTCCGCAGTGAGTGCTTTGCCTCGATTGGGTCAGGTGATTAACTATAAAAGAGCGTAGCGATCGCTCTTTTATACAACTACTTTATCAATCCCTGTAGGACGGATATATTAGATGAACAAACTGGGTGCCACCTTGAAGTAATCTCCAAGTGCCTTAGCTTGCGCCTTACTAATCGACCGCTTACCGTTTACAACCTCAGATACCACGCCACTCGACCCGATAATGCCCACTAAGTCAGCTTGACGGGTGTCGCTGGCTTCCATAATGTGCTGGAGAATTTCATGCGGTGCAGATTTATCCATTGGATAGTTCTGTCCCTCATACACTTCAATCAGGGTTACTATCAGCTTATGCAGAGCTTGCTCTTCTGGAGTGCGGTTCTTGCAAAATGTTAGGCGCTCTGCTACAGCTAGGACGCGATCGTACTCTTCTTCTGTCTCAATCACCTTGGGAGCAACTTCAGCTAGCAGACTACTATAAGCAACTTGGTCAAAAGTAAGGGTCATTTTTCCATTTACCTTTGTCATATTCGGCATGAGTTAGAAAGTATTTGTAATAAACCGTTTGGTTTTCGTAGTCAATACCGACAATCAGGCGATAGTCAT
Source organism: Nostoc sp. NZL (assembly GCF_015714705.1). Classification (NCBI taxonomy): domain Bacteria; kingdom Bacillati; phylum Cyanobacteriota; class Cyanophyceae; order Nostocales; family Nostocaceae; genus Nostoc; species Nostoc sp. NZL. The sequence goes on from NZ_WBKL01000175.1 coordinate 27,609, forward strand.
TCCCTTTGATATTAAAGACAGTAAAATTTCCAACCGCTTCAGCATCCCGATAAATTTGATGAACGTCCTCCAAGTTCTGCCATTCTACTTTCTTAACAGTTGCGTACCATTCGTCAAGTTGCTTTTTGACATCGGGGTACTGGGCAGCATCAATGCGGAGGTTACGAATCGCAATCAGATGCATTTGTCTCTAGGTTCTTTGTCCATATTCATCAATCAACAAAAAACTAATTGCTAATTAAATACTCTCAAAACGAGAGGAGTATGTCAAGTTGTAAGCGTGCATCGCCCTATTCCCAAGTATCTTCCTCTAACTGTCTCTCAATTTGAGAAATCGCCAACTTGATCACCGCCTGAACCCCCGCTTCTTCTTCCACGGTTAATGCGGCTTGCAGGGGTTCTAAGGCAGTGCGATCGCCAATTTTCATTAATGCCAGAGCTGCCGCTTTTCGAGTATCGCAATCGGCATGATGCAGTAACTCAACGAGGTTAGGAATTGCTGGTTGATAGCTAAGGCTACCCAAAGCAGATGCTGCTTCACACCTCACAATTTCAGATGGATCGGTGAGAGCGTTAACTAAAATATTAAATGCTGCTTCTTCAGTGCTTTCTTGAGCAATTTTAGCGATCGCACCCACTACCGCAGCTCGAACCTCAGCCGAGTCTGAGTTAATCTCTCGATATAAATGCTCTTTTGCCTCTGCCCCAATAAATCCCAACGCCCATACCGCATGTCCTTTGGCACTTTCTGGATATTCGGTTGACGCTAAGATTTTCAGCAATGCTGGCACAGCTGCCTCACCTATCTTGGCAAGCCCCCCCACCGACGAGGTTTTGACCACTGTATCTTCATCATTTAACAGAGCGTTGACCAAGGTGGGAACTGCGATCGGGTCAGCGATAAGTGTTAGGGTTTTGGCGCTGGCTCTGCGTACAACTGGGTTTGGGTGATTTGCCACAGCTTCCATCAATAAAGGGGTCGCTGGTTTACCGATTTTACCCAATGCCTCTGCAAAACTCAACCTAACCATCCCCCGTGAGTCTCCCATACTTTCAACCATTCGCTTGACTAGCTCTTGGTCATTGGGGTTAAAGGTTTTTAAGGCTAATTGCTCACTGACTGCTGCAAGTAAAGCATCAGTTTCTGCCTGAGACAGATTTAATGAATCCGCCCCGGATTGAGTTTCGGAGTTGAGCATGTGACTTATAGCTAAATTATCAAGATAATTGACTAATTACTAGCACTGAGAGCAGCCTGTTGATTACGGAGTTCTTGGAGAGCAGAATCAATCTTAGCAAGCTCAGGCTCCAGTTTTGCCACAACATTTACTCTCATCAACTTAGCCCGTTTTGCCGTTTCTGTAGTTTCTTGAACTAGACGTTCCCGATACTGCTCAAGCTCTTCAATAACCTCTGCTACATCTTGAGCGGTTACGTTATCGGTTGTTGTGAGTTCTGAGGTTTCATCCATAACTTTTGTTTCCTAAATACGTGTTTATATGAATGATGTGTGGTCAGTATTCCACTATCATTTGTATTTGGTTACTCGCTAAAGACCAGCACTTAGCCTTTACATAAAACCGAACAATTGGCAAGAGGCAACTAACTAAATAGCTGACAAATGCATATATTCCGATCTTCTCAGATCGTGTAACCACTGGTAAAGCTTTTGACGAAAATCTTCAAAAATAGAACTCAACCATAGCCTTCAAACCAAGTTTTGATAAGTATTTTAAGCTTTTTTGATTGAAGTGCGTAGGCGTAGCCCGTTGTAGACATCGCACAGCATGATACAAGTAAGTCGGCGTAAATAATTATTGTTGCAATAAGGCAGGGGGCAGGGAGAGAAAGAGTTTGAGCTTTATTTACTTTTATTTACATAGTTTGGTTTTATTGCACTGACTTACTTAGCACTATACAAAAACTGCTCAACAGCTTTCCTCTAATGGAAAAATATCTCCCCGCAAGTAGGACTCAAAGTTTTTCTTAAAGTATTGAATGCTCGTCACATTCGGTTCATCACTTTCCGTTGGCGTGAATTCATAAATTGGTACTTTTTCCCTCACCAGCTTGACCAAGCTAGGATGAAGCTGCTCAAAAGAATCTACTCTAAATATTGTTGTTTCAAATCTTAATTTAGCTGGATGGGCATATCCTAATTTCATCCACGGTAACCAAGGACAGTCCCTCGCCCACCTAGCAGGAGGGACTTCAGTTGCATCTGGTCGGCAAGTATTTGATATAAAGTACTCAATTCCCTTAAACTTTTCTCCAGGACAATAGTCTGAATATTTGCTATCTCCTGCTAAGGGATGTGGGTATTCTAAAGGAATTTCCATCACAGAGGTAATATATCCACTGCCTTTGGGTATGACAAATTTCTTTGGTTTGACTGAGCCTTGGACAATGCGGTTAGCAATGTGGACTACTGGTACTGATTGACTTGCTGTTGGTGACTTCCAAAAGTGGAGAATCTCTTGAGTATCCGGGTCACAAAATAAACCCAATTCTCTATTAATGCGATACCCGACTTCGCCGTACTCAGAATCAGGCTTGATAAATACCTTAGTAGCATTCATTCCAATAATAGAAAATAACTTTTCTTTTGGCTTTTCTGGTGTTTCTTGCCAGCAAATTTCCCCAGACCAGTTGTAATAAAGCTGTAACCCATGATTTTTTCTGTAAAAATCGAGATTATTAAATTCGTAGTCATCTAAGTAATCACTCATATTTGTTCTTCTCATCCTCAAATGGCTGCGTAGACGCAAAGTGGCTTGTCGTTAGACATCGCAATTACAACTGACTAGCTCAGTGAGCGAATTTTATTTTATTTTGGTGTAAACTCCAACCTAACTAGCAACTGCATTTTTTAGTAGTTCAATCCCCAAACATAATTTACCGCTATTTTCCAGTCCCCACTCCCTAGTACGATAGTAAAGGTGACATCTGAGCAATTATCCAAGAGCAATTTACAGATCAATGGATAAACGTTTTTTTAAAATGTTTGGGCTAACAGAAGAACAAGCGATCGCAATTATCGATACACCATTAGAACAACTCGAAGACGCTTCTGATAAGTATATTGCTGTTTCCCATCTGATTAATTATCCCACCGAGCAATCGATCGCAGCTTTGGTACGGGCAATTGAAACCAGTAACCCTGATGAATTAGATCACCGGATTGTCCGACGCAAAGCTGTAGAAAGTCTGGGGCGATTGCAGGCCGAATCAGCTTTACCTGTAATTAGGCAGTGTCTTAAAGATGATGATATTTATACTGTCGAAAATACCGTGTGGGCGATCGGAGAAATCGGGACTAAAGATCCAGAAATCTTTGAAGAGATGGCCCAATTGCTGGATAAACCAGGTCAAATCTATCGAGTAATTATTCATACCCTAGCTAATGCTGACTATCAACCGTCTCTAGAACGTGTACGGAAATTTACTCAAGTTGAGGATGAACCTACCCGTAGTGCTGCGATCGCTACAGTTTGTCGGTTCACAGGTGATTACTCCCAAATCACTGAGGTGATGGCGCTGCTGCAAAGTTCCAGCGTCAATGCACGGCGCGGTTGCATTCAAGACCTGATTGATTCACGTTACTACAAAGCCATCCCAGAAATTGCTCGTTGTCCTGTATCTCTGGTGTTCCGACTCCGAGGATTGCGAATGCTTTTGGATGCAGGCGTTCCTAGTGGTGAAATTACCTTCACAGAAATTCAACCTTACTTAGAGCAAGTACTCTATGACCATCCCAATGACCTTGATCTAGTACATGAGTATGATGCTACCCCTGTTCTGGATTTTGTAATTAACGAACTCTACGAAACCGATTTTGGACGCTGTTATTTAGCAACAAAAACCTTACTGGATATCTATGCACAAGAAGCACCCGAAGCACTTCTAGCAACTTATTTAGACAAGGGATATAACGATTATGGCGCTCATTATCATGTGATGAAACTTTTCGGTTGGCTGAAATATGCTCCCGCCTATGATTTGTTAATAGAAAACCTGCACAACCGTGAACCTCAGTTTCAGAAATCCCGTGCTGCTTGTGCGATCGCTCTTGGTGAATTGGGTGATTCACGAGCAATTCCTGAACTCAAAATTTGCCTAAATACGCCGATTTGGGACTTAAAATATGCTTGTTTATGGGCGTTAGACCGCTTAGGAGACTCGTCCGGTCAGGAAATTTGCGCTCACGATAGTGACTGGTTAATTAAGGCGAAAGCCACAAGTAATCAATAGTTAGAAGTCATTCAATTTTAGATTTTAGATTTTGGATTGTTTCAGAAACAAAAAAAACTCATGATTAGCATCTTCAGATAATAGGCTAATCTGAACAATGCTATCATGAGTCCAAAAAATTAGGTGCATACATCTGTACACCTCTACAGGGGTTTATGACTTGTTATTAGTGACTGCTTCGTTTAACACTAACTCTGGTTGTGGTGTCTCCTCTTCTTCTGGCAAACCGTAAATTGACCTGTACAACTTCACGTACTCTTTGGCAGATTGATGCCAACTAAAATTTTGACTCATGCCCCGTTTTTGTAGTTCTTGCCATTGTGGTTTGAAACGGAAGCCTTCCCAAGCCCTGATCATACAGGTAAAAAGGTCTAGGGGTTCATAGCGGTCAAAGCAATAACCCGTACCTGCTGCATTTTCGGGGTCGTGATGGGTTACGGTATCAACTAATCCACCTGTGCGGCGGACAATGGGCACAGAACCGTAGCGCAAAGACATCATTTGGCTAATACCACATGGTTCAAAACGACTGGGCATTAAGAAGGCATCAGTACCAGCGTAGATCCGGCGAGACAGGGCATCGTTATACAGCAAGTAAGTTGCCATGCGTCCGGGAAAGCGAGATGCTAATTGCCACATCTGAGTTTCATAGTAGCGATCGCCTGTTCCTAACAACACAAATTGTGCATCTGTATAAGAGAGGAAGCGATCAAGGATTTGCAATATCAAATCAATGCCTTTTTGTTCTACTAATCGGGTGACAATCCCAATTAAAAAGGCTTTGGAATTGACTTCTAATCCTACTTCTTCTTGCAAAGCAATTTTGTTAGCCTTGCGTTTCTCTAAACTATCAGCAGTGAAGGTTTGAGCAATGTATTTGTCATTTTCTGGATTATAAACTTCAGTATCAATCCCGTTGATAATCCCAGATAATTTACCGCTAATAAAAGACAGCAAACCTTCTAATGTTTCACCGTAAGTAGCTGTCTTGATTTGCTCTGCATAGGTGGGCGAAACTGTATTTACCTTATTGGCAAATTGTACCGCCGCAGCCATTGTGTTGTGTCCTTGCATATACCAGGGACACCAAGTAATTTTCTCTAAATACCAACGCCACGGCCCTTGATAAGCCAGGTTATGAATGGTAAATACTGTGGTGATATCAGGATCTTGGTGCATCCACACGGGAATCATCCCCGTATGCCAATCATGACAGTGGATAATTTCTGGCTTCCAGTAATTCCAGGCAAACTCCGCTGCACCATTGGAAAAAAAGGTGAACCGCCAGTCTTCATCATCTCCAGAATAAATCCGGCGGGGTAGGAAAACGGGATGTCCAAATAAGTACAAGGGAACATCAGTACCAGGCAGAACGCTTTCATAAACAGCAAATTCCTGGAACATCGCAGATCCCCGCCAGATGGGTTCTTTGGGAATTTCCATTTTGTCTGGCAGGAAGCCATAGTAAGGCAAGAATATCCGCACATCATGCCCCATTTCTCTCAGGACTTTGGGTAATGCCCCGACGACATCACCCATTCCTCCTACTTTTGCAATGGGTGCTGCCTCTGCTGCAACAAATAGAATCCGCATGGTAATTTTTGCTTCCCCGATTCTCTCTATATTTGTCAAATTAACTTTCTGATCCCGACCAAGGCGATTTGTCGCGTCTTTGGTGCAACGGCGATCAATTCTTATCTAATCACATCGGCTTGCCCAATTGGTTAGGAACCGCGCTGAATCACTGCAAAAATTTCTTCTAAAATTTCTTGCGCTCCCTGCTGCCGCAACACTTCTGCTAGTTCTTTGCCTAGCCCTTCGGCATTGTTAGCTTTCCCTGTGACGGTATCTTTTACCAGCTTTTGACCATCTACACTGGCAACTATGCCTGTTAAGGTCAAATTATCACCAGATATTTCTGTATTTACACCAATAGGTACTTGACAGCCGCCCTCTAAAGAGCGTAAAAAAGAGCGTTCGGCGAGACAGCGATCGCGTGTTTCGGGATGTTCGATCGCTTTGAGTAGAGATAGCAATTCACTATCATCAGCACGGCATTCTATTCCTAAAGCACCTTGTCCAACGGCGTGGAGGGAGATTTCTTTGGGGAGGACTTGATGAACGCGATCGCTCATTCCCAATCTTTCTAACCCTGCTGCTGCCAAAATCAAAGCATCATACTCACCTGCATCCAGTTTTGCCAACCGTGTAATCAAGTTTCCCCGCACATCTTTAAAAGTAAAGTGGGGGAAGTGATGGCGTAACTGTGCTAACCGCCGCAGTGAAGATGTACCAATTACTGCACCTTCTGGCAAGGTATCGATTTGTTTATCTTTGTGCTTTTCATGCACCACTAATGCATCTGCTGGATTTTCCCGTTCAGTAATTGCTGCCAGTGTTAAGCCTTCTGGTAAATGAGTTGGCAGATCCTTGAGAGAATGAACGGCAAAGTCAATCTCCTGATTGAGCATTCCGAGTTCAAGTTCTTTAGTAAAAAGTCCTTTATCGCCAATCTTAGCTAATGCTACATCCAAGATTTTATCGCCTTGGGTAGACATGGTGTGGACTTCAAAAGTGATATCGGGAAAGCTTTGCTGGAGTTGCTCTTGTACCCAGTAGGTCTGAACCAGAGCAAGTTGGCTTTTGCGCGAACCAATCCGAATAGTGCGTGGGGGAGAAACAACTGAAGTCATAAAACAATATATCAAACTAGGCGATAAATTCACTCTCATCTAGACTACCGTAGTCAGGGACTCATACTAATTTTGGGTTTTAGATTTGCGATTTTGGATTACAATTCTTTACCAAAAGCTGGTTTTAGGAATCTCGAACAATACTAATTAGACTTACCTTCTAATGGGAGAGCGATCGCACAAGTTGTACCAATTCCTACTTCAGTAGTGATATTAATATCACCCTGGTGTAAATCTACACACTTCTTCACCACAACCAATCCTAATCCTGTACCAGGAATGCTTCTGACATTCTTGCCACGATGAAACGGCTCAAACAGCTGCTTTTGATCTGCTAGCGGAATTCCAATACCCTGATCTTGAACCTGGAGAATCACTGTATCTGATTTAAACTCCAGACTTAGATCAACATTCCCTCCTTGAGGAGAATATTTAATCGCATTCAGCAGCAAATTAGACAAAATGGAACGCAACAACCTTTCATCCACCAAAGCAGGAACAGCTTTTCCTTGGCAAACAAAACTCAGTGTGTGTCTCTCATCTGTACTTAGGCGCATTTCTTCGACAAAATAACCACAGAATTCTTCTAAATCTAGGAGTTTGGGATTAAATTCCAGTTTTCCGGTTTCGGCTCGATTGATGGTCAAAATATCGTCTAATATTTGAACCATATTTTTGACAGAGAGTTGAATTCGCTGCAAGTTCCTCAGTCGCTTAGAAGAGTTATCCCATTCATCCTGACAGTTCTCTAGCAATTGAGCAGCTGCTAAGGCAGTACTTAGAGGAGTGCGAAACTCGTGAGATGCCATTGAGAAAAAGCGTGTTTTGAGGACGCTGAGTTCTCTCTCTCGCTCTAGTGCCATCCGAATTTCATCTAACCGCTTGCGCCCGGTAATGTCACGTTGTACTGATATCCAGTGAGTATACCAGCCGGTTTGATCGGCTACGGGGACGATGCTGAACTCATTCCAGAATTCAGAGCCATCTTTGCGGTAGTTAATTACCTGAACGGTGACTGTTTCCCAACGAGATAGAGCTGTCCAGACTTTATCCAGTTCAGCCCGACTTGTTTTCGCTCCTTGAAGGATACGGGGCGTTTTACCTAAGACTTCTTCCAGGCTATAACCTGTGATTCGGGTGAATGCTTCATTAACATAAATAATATTCGGCCCAGGTTCGCCAATGGGTTGGGCTTCAGTGATAACGACAGCATCATTAGTATTTACAACTACAGATTGCAGCAAACGTACCTGTTCTTCCTGCTTCTTTTGGTGTGTAATATCAGCAATCACTGCCACCATCCCGTTGATACTATCGTCACTATCATGCAAGGGAGCAGCAGAGAAAACTATATCGATCGCAGTGCCATCTTTTTTAAAACGGCGCAATTCGACTCTGGTATAAGTTGTTCCTTGCAAAATGCTCTGTTGGAGAGTATTGTATTCCTCTAATTGGTCATCTAAAAAAATTGGGTTAGGCCGGTTAATTACCTCCGCTTCTGTCCAGCCAAACATGCGTTCCGCAGCAGGATTCCAGATTTTCACATTCCCTTCTAAATCAAGTGTGAAGATGGCGCGAGGAGAGGCAGTAATTAGAGCTTGCAGCGCCGCTTGAGTGCGCTGACGTTCAGCAATTTCTGCTCGGAGAGAGACATTGGCTTTAGCTAACTCTTGAGTCCGTTGTTGAACGCGGTGTTCTAATTCAGCGTTGAGTGTTTGCAGCTGTTTGTAAAGTTCGGATTGTTGGATGGCGATCGCAACCTGGGTTGCAAGTTGCTTCATCAACTCAATTTCCCAGGATTCCCATACGCGGGTGCGATCGCACTGATGGGCAATCAATAAGCCCCAAAGATAAGGGGGAGAAGCAGGAGTTTTACTATCTCGTTGTTTATCCGCTTGCCGATTTTCTTGTAAAATTGGCACTACCAACTTTGCTTTGACACCAAACTGTTTCAGGAAGTCTGCTAAACATGGTTCTACATCTGCTTGTTCAACATTAGCGATCGCACGGGTTTTTCCTAATGAATAAGCTTGATGGTACTCTCTAGGAAACACTTCTTGTGGAAAGGTTTCTCCCAAAATTTTTGTGTACTCAGGTAGAACTGTTTCGGTAATTGCGCTACCTGTGCCATCTTCCCAAAGGCGATAAATTAGCACCCGATCTGCTTGGAGAAACTCGCGCACTTCGGCAACGGTGGTAGTAAGAACCTCTTCTAACTCCAAAGACTCACGGATATGTTGAGCGATCTGGTTTACTAGTCGCTCTCGCTCAGTTTGTTGCCGCAGCACCACTTCTGCTCGTTGCCGTCTAGTTACTTCTAAGTTGAGAAAATAGTAAATTACTCCCAAGGCAATAATGCTAAAGCCAACACCGATGGAGGCGAGATTGATAACGCTAAAATCGGTCATGGGTATAGACAGGAAAGATTAGAGGCATCTGGTTTAGTTTACTGTTTTCTGCTCATCCATTAGTTGTGAACGTTGATAAACTGAATGTAGGACTTTCGGAGTAGCAGAAGTTATGAGTGTTGCAAAATCTGCATCCCTAACCCTGGAAGAGTTTCTCAAGTTGCCAGAAACAAAGCCTGCAAGTATTTATATTGATGGTGAGATTATCCAGAAACCAATGCCGAAAACCCGCCACTCCCGACTTCAGGCTAAGTTGATTAATGGGATTAACGAAGTCACAGAAAAAAAGCAAATAGCTTATGCTTTTCCAGAGTTGCGTTGTACTTTTGGTGGTCGGTCAATTGTTCCAGATGTGGCGGTTATTCGTTGGCAACAAATTGAGTTTGACGAAAACGGAGAACCTGTAGATGATGTGCTAATTGCTCCTAATTGGACAATTGAAATTCTCTCTCCAGATCAGAGTTCCAATCGTGTTACAAGCAATATTTTACACTGTTTAAATTATGGTTGTCAGCTAGGATGGTTGATTGATCCTGATGACCGATCAGTTATTGTATTTAAACCACATCAACAACCAGAATTTTGTCATAAAGAAGATAGCTTGGCTGTTCTAGATGGTATTGATTTAAAGTTGACAGTTGAACAGGTATTTGGCTGGTTAAAGATGAAATCAGAGTGAGAAAGCCATGTTAAATGGATCTGTAAATAATCGTGTTAGTGGCTTTTTTCGTTTCTACTTCTAAATACTCACGATGTAACTCACTGATATAGCCAAATCTGGAAATGCTTGTGGGTAAATTTTACCTCCAGTTAATGTAGTTTTTGAGGCATACTCTCCATCTTGAGGATCTCGAAATACTACAAGTTGTCGTTTTTTAAGATTAACTACCCAATATTCAGGAATCTCTACTTCAGCATAGACTGTGGTTTTTATTTTTAAGTCCTTATCTAAGCTGGAATCTGAATATTCAATCAACCAAAAGATATTTTCAGGATAGGGATGATGTTCTAAATATTCACGTACCAATCTTTGTACAACAGCAATATCAGGCTCAGGTTCAGACTTGTTAGGAAGCGTAATCGGTTTACTGGGGCGAATCGTGGCGCGAGTGCCTAAAAGTTGAATCAGGTACTCCCCAGCTTCACTACTGAAGTAGGCATGAGGTTCTCCTTCCGGTGAGATATCTACTATTTCTCCCTTTAGTAGTTCCACACGCCGATCATCTAGGATACCCGCCGCGATCATATGGTGATATTCATCTATTGTCCACTTCGCTGTAGTTACGGTCATAAAGGCACTTTTTTATCACCTATTATCTGAGATCGTAACATAATCATAGAAGTCGCTAGATATCAAAAACTTTTAACAATTTTTATCAAATCTAGTGTAGAAACCACCATACTTAAACCAGTATTGCCTTAACTGATGACAAGGTGTAAATAAGCTGGCTTTGACACGATAAAGAAAAACTTGACGATGATCGCCCATCCAAATTTTGTCAACCGGCTCAACAGAAATTAATGTTCCTTCTAGCGCGACTATACACTCAGTAAATCTCTCAACGCAAGAATAGTCTATAGTTTCAAATATAAAAAAATGGCCTGAACAAATTAAATGGCGACTTCTTATCCAACATTGGAGCTTTTTATGCGCTTGTGGCGGCAACATTGTTTTGCTTCAAAGAATTTGATATGAATGCATTGTTTACATCGGTTTTTATATGAATCAACTTCTTGCATAAATCATTTTTGTTTCATGCAGAGATGCAATGAAAAACGCTTAATGACCTATTCTGCCTTTTTCAAAAGTTGAGTGCGATCGCCTAATATAGCGATCGCACTCCGCTTAATTCTCAGCTAGTATCCGCCGAATTTTGGCAAATAACCAAAAGCAGTTAGCCAAGTAAACAAGACAATCACTCCCAGCAGTGAAGCTAATAGCCATAACACTACATCCCTGTCAGAACTGCGTAGGAAGGTTTGTAAATTAAAAGGCTCAATCTGCTTTCTCGTGATGGGAAGCGGCAATTTGTCCCGATAATCTTCGCCGTAACGAGCCATCCTAGCAAAAGGTAATTCACCTTGAGAGCGTCCTTGTAAAATCCGTCGCCGTTGATAGGGAACCGTATTGTAACCAAAGTTACTAATGTATTCCCCACTATCCACCAAAGCGTCGATAAATCCTTCTAGTCCTTTGGTAGCTAGCACAATCGACCAGGCTAGTTTTTCGCGTTCATTGTAAACTTCACGGCCCAAGAAGCGCTGCACGCATATCTGCACAAAGCGATAGTTGTTATTGCTTTCGTAATTAAGTCGCCGAAATGCATCAGATATTGCTAACCCTCGAATGAAATCCCTGACTGTGATTTGACCATTTCTCAGTTGGGATTCTAAAAAGGGTTGGCGGTTGCAATCTAGCATCTGTTGTTCGTGGAAAATCTGGCGATAGGCTGCCGTAATTAAGGCATCCATTTCTACTGATGATGGCAGATGTTCGGCTGTATAAATTCTAGGTTGCTCGTCGCCAAGAATCTCATATCCAGATACACGGTGATTTCGAGATGAAGGGGAGTAATTTAACAAAGGTATAGGCATATTAAAGCTAGAGATTTAAAGGGATTGGGCATGGGGCATTTTACTAGTTAACTAGGGTGATACTGGCAATCACACCGCCTTGCTGGTGAATCCGTTGATACTCTTGCGATAGTTTATTAAAGGGCACAAGATAGACTTGGTTGCTGCGGCGAAATGGAGAAATCTGGTTTACTGTATTTGCCCGATAACCAGTGACTTCCAATCGATACACCTTACCTTCATCACTAGCTGCTACACCATGAAGGGTTCTGGAGCCAAGTGGTGGATTACGGAATGTTGCACCATCGCTAGCAGGTGAAACCACAGGGGTAGGGGTACTTTGAATTACCAAACTATTCAACCGAGGTTTTTTACCTGCTAAGTTGCCTTTGAGACTGCTACTAGAGGCACCTCGGACTAATTGGAATATATGGGTAAACTGCACTATGTTCTGACAGACTTCGGTTTTGTAGCCTCGAATATAAGGCACAATGTTTTCCCCAAAGGTATCTTGGTACTCGTTGCTGTCGAGATAGGAATCAATTTCAGCCTCAAAGCCTTTTTCATCCAGAATATTACTGTGCGATCGCATTTCTTCCAAATCAATAGGAGCGCGACCGAGCAAATGCCTAAAATTTAACTCAATTGCCCGATAACGAGGACAACTGCTAAAAAACCGGGAACGATACAATTCAGACTTTGCTACCAAACGGACAAACTCGCGGACGCTGATTTCACCTCGCTTAAATTGCGACTCAGGAACAGTGAGCCGTTCGCTTTCCATCACATACGCATTTCCTAAAACCTGTCTGTATATAACCCTGATGAGAGCTTCAAGTTCTTCTGCCGAATAACCAGGTACCCCTCCAGTTGAGTGAGTGTCTTCAAACAGGCTGACACCTAAACGTGAACTTGGTCTAAAAGCCATTTTATGAAAATCTCCTGGCTAAACATAGAGTTCTTTGGGAACGTCTAAAGGAGGTTATTAGAAACCTACATAGAATAGAAAATTACATACTAAAAGTAAGGAAATCGCTCAGGAAATGGTAAAGAAATCGGAAAGAAGCAACGAAAACTAGAAATTGTTACTTTTTGCAATATTTTCTCAAAGAGAGTTCGCAAATAGTTTTAAACATAACTAGGACTTACGCAATAACTCTCTCAAACTCTTATTCCTTTGTGTCCTTTGCGTCCTTCTCTAACGAGACGCTGCGCGAATGCGGTTCGTTTTTTCATTATTTTGCGCAAGTCCTGATAACTTGTATAGTTAAAAAAAATGCTATGCGAATTCTCTTAGTTGAAGATGATGTACGCCTTGCCGAAACTTTAGCAGAAGCTCTTACAGACCAACGTTATATGGTTGATGTGGTGACAGACGGTGAGGCAGGATGGAATCAAGCTAAAATGCTGGATTATGATTTGCTGCTGCTGGATGTGATGTTGCCAGAACTTGATGGAATTAGTTTATGTCATCGGTTGCGATCGCACAGCTACAGTATGCCTGTTCTCATGCTGACTGCTCGTGATACCGTTAGCGATAAAATCACCGGACTCGATGCGGGAGCGGATGATTATGTCGTTAAACCAGTGGATTTGCAAGAACTATTTGCCCGAATTCGCGCCTTGCTTCGTCGAGGTAATGTTTCATCGCCGCCGATTTTAGAATGGGGAAATCTGCACCTCAACCCCAGCACTTATGAAGTGAGTTACGGCGAAAATATGCTACATTTAACCCCAAAAGAGTACGGAATATTAGAGTTATTGCTGCGAAATGGTCGTCGTGTGCTTAGTCGCAGCGTGATTATTGAACATATTTGGTCGCTAGAGTCTCCTCCAGAAGAACATGCGGTGAAAGTTCATCTCAGAAGTCTGCGTCAAAAGCTCAAAGCAGCCGGAGCTTTTGAAGATTTTATTGAAACAGTTCACGGTATTGGCTACCGTCTTAAACAACTAAACTAAAATGTTATATTTAGCCCTCCTCAGAAGAATTCAGCTATTGGCAAAACTCTGCGTTCCTACCCTGTGGGAAGGCGAAGTGCTATGCATTTACTTTGAGTTGAAAAACATTAGTTTTTTCAACGCAGAGGTGCATAAAATTTAGCGCAGAGGATCGCAGAAGTTTCAGCTTTTTTTTGCTACGAATTCGTGAAATAATTTACTTAAACTACTTAAGGGTCGGATTTGAGATATTCCTGTAATTCTTGGGTACGCAATTTTGTAGCATTTTCTAGACAACCAAAATAAATTGTAGGGGCAATACTTCCTCCCTCATATCTGCTTCTTTCAAACTCACAATTGGTATCCCGAAACTTTATCCATGCTTGCTGTGCAGCAATCAATTTCTGTTTTCTAGACCTTTCTAAGGTAGGTAGCAATTGTTGATAAACTTGATTCAGTTTTTTATCTACATTTTGATAAGATAACTTCGTGCATTCATTAATTGCTCTTTGAGTTTGAGGATTATGGCAGTTGAGCTTTTGAACTAAGCGCATATCGGATAAATTAGGCGTTGTGCCTGCTATTGTCATGGTGGGGGTATCTAAACTGCTGAGAGTTAGCATACTTGCTAAAACTAGTAAGAATTGACGCATGGCAAAAATTTTATTGTTTAAGTAAGGACAAAAAATACTAAAATACACGTCAGCATTGTTAAGTTACGAAACAAAAGACTTCTAACCTGCTTACAAAAGATAAACCAGTCGGCAGAAGGAAGTCGAAATTTCACAAGAATGCTAGAAAGAATTTGGTATTTTAGTGATCTAAGTTTAGCTTTTATATTTTATGAATCGTTCCGCCTGTCTCATCTTTAATCCAGTTGCCGGTCAGGGTGACCCAGACATAGAACTGGCAGAAATTCGGGCAATATTAGAGCCAGAAATTGACCTAGATATTTATCTTACAACTGAAGAAATCGACGCTGACGAACTGGCCTATGCAGCGGTAGAGCGAGGGGTAGATGCAATTATTGCTTCGGGAGGAGATGGAACTCTCTCGGCGGCGGCGGCGGCTCTAGTAGGCAGTGACATTCCATTTGGGATCATTTCTAGAGGAACAGCAAACGCTTTTGCTACAGCTTTAAACATTCCTGACACGATCGCAGGTGCGTGTCAAACAATTTTGCAGGGAGGAACCCGCAATGTGGATGTAGCCTATTGCAACGATCGGCCAATGGTGCTCTTGGCAGGTATTGGCTTTGAAGCTGAAACTGTAGAATTGGCAGACCGAGATGCCAAGAATCGTTTTGGAATGATGGCCTACGTTTTGGCAGGAATCCAGCAACTAAGAAACTTAAAAAACTTTGATGTTGAAATTGAAACTGAAGACAAGATCATTAAAACTAGTGCCTGTGCAGTTACAGTAGCAAATGCCGCGCCTCCCACTTCAGTCTTGGCTCAAGGGCCAGCAGGTCTGATTTATGATGATGGGTTACTAGATTTAACGATCGTAGCTCCAGCTAACAAAGCAGGAGCGATCGCAGCTACATTTCATCTATTTCAAACGGCTTCTACAGGTAACGCCGTAGAACGGAATGATATTGGCTTTCTACGAGCCAAACAATTTAAAATTACGACTGAGCCACCACAAAAAGTTGTTCTAGATGGTGAAATCGTAGGCACAACACCAGTAGAAATTAAGTGTGTACCAGCAGGTTTGAAAATTTTTGTGCCATTAGTAGAAGAAGTTGAGCCTACAGAAAAACTGGAGGGACTCCCCAATTTGACTGTTGAAATGAAAGACACAGTAGAGGAGTGAGGGCATGGGGCATTGGGCATTGGGAAGAGGACTTGGGGACAAGGAGAATTGGGGACAAGGGGAAAGACTTGTTTCAAGTTCTCACCTCTTGTCCCCCTGTCCCCTTGTCCC
>NZ_WBKL01000185.1:0-64758 GCF_015714705.1 Nostoc sp. NZL
GCTTCCCCTGCTCCCCCTGCTCCCCCTGCTCCTCTTGCTGTAGTTGGGAGAGATACCTACGAGTCTCTGCTACTAAATGTTGTCTTTCTTCCAGTGCTAGATGTGGATAACTAGCAAATTGCACCGCTAGTCCTTGCCAACGGCGGCGTTCAGTTTGGGGTAAGCCTGTTGGGAATTTACCCAAAGTCAGGCTAAGAAATTCACTGAAGCGGTATTGTCTGCCCACCAAGTCTGTAAAGCCATGTTCGGCTTCTATTGCCAAGGCTTTGTGCAATCGTATCCAATCTGGTTTTTCATTAGTCATTGGTCAATAGACATGGGAGTGAGGAGTTAGGAATAAATAACTCATAACTCATAATTCATAACTCATAACTTTATTCAAACCAACTAGCACGCCATGCAGCTTCAGCTTCAGCGACTGCCCTTTCTCGATGTTTTTTTTGATACTCTCGTCCTAGCTTGTTTAGCTGAACTAAAATACTGCGGATTTGTCTACGCTCAGAGGAGAGTGCCACATCAGCAAATTCAATTTCCCCTAGCCGCAGGTTAATAGCCATAATTTGCGTCAGTCCAGAATCTTCTGACTGCTGCTCATTTTCAATTTCAATTACTAAGTTTAATAAGTTGGGTGGCCCTGGCATTACCTCGGCAGACGCTTCTGATGCAGCCGCAGCCGCTGCTGCTAAAATTGGCTCTGGTAATTTTTTGGGTAATACTCCAGCTTTTTGTAATAAAAGATTAGCATCATGCGAAAGTTTTTTCAGGATCTCTTGCGTGACTTCTTCTAAGTTCTGTTGCCATTTTGCTAGTTCTATAGGATTCGAGGTCTCGGCGGTGAGAGACTGAGAATTAGAAGTATCCAGCAGTCCAGAAGATGAAGAGGATGTTACTCCTTCATTCCCCTCATCTTCCTCATCTTCCTCATCTTCCTCATCTCCCTTATCTACCCCAGCTTCCTCACTTTTAATACAAGTGAGCAACTGTTCAGCTGCCACTTGACCTAGCTTGCGGATGGCTTGTTGCAATTGTTGGCGCTGATTCAATGACAAATGCAGAAAGTTTTCGGGATATCCTTGGGTACAGAGATGGTAACTCGCCAGAATCAACTGTTTTCGTACAGCTAGCCCCAAGGTGTCTAGATAACTAGCATAAGCGCTTTGTAGTTCTACTGCGATCGCCCGAATCGCTTCTTTGAGTGCTGCAATATCCCGTTCAATTCGCTCGATTGCTCTTGCCATATCTTTTCGTTCTTGTCCATGTGAACTATTACATAGTACAAATGTACGAATTTATTTTAGGATAACTTTCCAGAGGATTTTAGATTTTAAATTAAATGCGATATTTCGCGTCTCTAATAATAAAATACAGGTCAGGCTATTTGCTTGACCTGTTTGGTAAACAGTCACTAGTCATTTGCCCTTGGTAAAGACTAATGACTAATGACCAATGACTAATTATTACTTGCTGCCCATTTGTGCAGCGACTTCATCAGCAAAGCTAATTTCTTGCTTTTCAATGCCTTCGCCCAGTATATAGCGGACAAAGCGGGTTACTTGAATCTCTTCGCCTACTTGCGCCTTCACTTGCTTCACCAAGTCTTCCACGGAAATACTTTGATCGCGAATGTAAGGTTGATCGAGCAAAGTCAATTCTTTCAGGCGTTTTTCAATTCGTCCCTGAACAATTTTTTCTTTGATGTTATCTGGCTTGTTTGCCAAATCATCCTTGCCCATTTCAATATCTTTTTCTTTTTGGGCAACTTCGGCGGGGATTTGGTCTACGCTCACATACTCGACGTTTGGACAAGCCGCAACTTGCATTGCAGTGTTCCGTGCCAAGCTTTGGAACTCTTGATTGGTAGCCACTGACTCAGTTTGAGAACCCAGTTCTACCAATACACCAACTCGACCGCCGGTGTGAATGTAGCTGTCTACTATACCTTGTGTGCCTTCTGCTAGTGCAAAATTGATAAAGCGACGCACTTGGATATTTTCACCGAGCGTAGCAATCGTTTGCTTGATGAATTCTTCTACAGTCCCGCTTGCACTATCAGCATACTTTTGAGCCAACAAAGACTCAACACTATCAGCAGTCGCTGCTTGCTTTGCTAGGTTCTTAACTAAAGCTTTAAAAGCCTCGTTACGAGCAACAAAGTCGGTTTGGCAGTTGACTTCTATGAGTACACCCACTCGACCACCGGGCTGAATGTAAGTGTCTACTAGACCTTCTGCCGCAACGCGATCGCTTTTTGCCCCCGCCTTAGAGATGCCCTTTTTCCGTAGCCAGTCTGCGGCTTCTTCTACGTTGCCTTCAGTCTCTATCAGGGCCTTTTTGCAGTCCATCATGCCGGCACCAGTTTTTTGGCGTAGCTCTTGGACGAGTTTTGCAGATATTTCCGCCATGTTGCCTCAATTCCTAACTTGACCTCGAGTTGTAATCGCTCACGGGTGTTGAGTATTTCTATCTTACTCAGGGCTGGGGAAGAAAAAATAATGAATTTATAAGGTATGAGTTTTTTCCTCTCTACCTTTGCCTACCATTCATTTGCCGTAGGCTAGGGCGGCTTGCTGCTACTCTGACAGCCACCGCCCTCCTTCGGACACGTGCTTCACCCCTGCTTTATTTATTCCTCTGTTTCCTCGTCGGGAATTACAGCGTCAGTATATTCGGTTTCTTCGTAGTCTTCGTCATACTCACCACCGTCGTAATCTTCGTAATCCTCTTCAGCATCCAGCTGACCGTGACGACCTTCATAAATGGCATCCGCCAATTTTCCAACTATCAGCTTAATTGACCTGATAGCATCGTCGTTGGCTGGGATGGGGATATCTACTACATCTGGGTCACAGTTTGTATCCAGCATGGACACAATCGGAATATTCAGCTTTTGACATTCTTGAACTGCGTTATACTCCCGCCGTTGGTCTACAATTACCACGATATCGGGCACTTTCCGCATTGTTTTAATGCCGCCTAAGTATTTCTGAAGCTTCGTCATTTCCCGACGTAGCATTGATGCTTCTTTTTTCGGTAATAAATCTAGTGCGCCAGTTTCCTCACGGCGTTCTAAATCTTTCAGACGGTCTACCCGTGTTTTGATGGTTGCCCAGTTGGTCAACATTCCGCCCAACCAGCGTTGGTTAATGTAGTGGGAACCGCAACGGCTGGCTTCTTGGGCAATAATTCCAGCTGCTTGGCGCTTAGTGCCGACAAAAAGAAATTTCTTCCCTTGTTCTGCGTGCGATCGCATGTAGTTGTAAGCATTATCCATCAACTGGGCAGTTTGCACCAAGTCGATAATATGTACACCATTGCGGGAAGTATAAATGTAGGGAGACATTTTTGGGTTCCAACGCCGGGTCTGATGCCCAAAGTGAACCCCTGACTCCATCATTTGAGCCAATGAAACTACTGGCATATATTTTCTAACTCCTATTCGGGTTAAACCTCCATCCAAGTGTATTTCCAACTGGAAACACCCGAATTCTTAGATGTGCGAGATTATTAGTTAACCATACTAGGTTAACACACTATGTTGACATGTAGATTGATTGACAGAGCGAGGGCAATAAAATAGCGCTGCCCACTCAACAATTGGGAAGCGCTATGCTTGTTAGTGATGAAAATGTTGCTGTTTTAAACATCTACTCGCGGTCTTCTTGATCCTTGGGTTTAGGTTTTTGTCGCCGTTGTTCGATCTGGTCGTCGATAGTTTCTCTCATTTTCCGATCAGCAGCGTCCATCGCAGAATACTTAAAGCGGTTGATTACGCCACTGAACAAGTTGCCAAAGAATCTTTCAATCTCTTGCATAATTTTATACCTCGATATTTAAAGTAAATTTTTGACTCTACATTGGTCTTGGACTTTCAAGTGGAAGTTGGAAATAAAACGCTAACCTGTCCTCGAAGTATCTATTTGTCTCTAAGCGTCTCTGGGTGCTTAAAGGTCTGGCGGTTTATTTATCCCTTTGATTCAGTTTTGCTTGCGAATTACTGTATAAAACAGTCTTCTCAATTAAATCAGTATTGTTGAGACTTACTAGATTGAAACGCTATAGACATTCATCTATTGTATTCTGTCTCAGGTAATAAATGTAGCAAAGACACAGGTAACAAATTGTTTACTTGGCATTTAGCTGAGATATAACCACAACCTGCAAGATGATCTGGAAAGGCTTGATTTTCTGTTGTAAATTATGGGTGAAAAACTTAGATATAGCAAATTTTCAAACCCAGACAGGATAAAGTTTTGCAACCCGTCTTACAGAAAACTACACATATATCGATTTCATGTATTGTCTAAAATGCTACTCATTTCTTGCTGATAACGCTTGGGGTTATGTGTAGCATTTAAAACACAGACGTCACAAAAACATTGGTGATTTTAATAAAGTTAGAGATGCTAGTACCTAAAAGGGAATTTTAACTAAAGCTGTAAACTGCGTGAAGAGTGCCTTAATTCTACTTCTCCGATTATGAGTATTATTACTCGTCAGGAAAGTGGAAGAAGTGTAAAAATATAATATTGTGGGCAATTTGGGTTGTCTTTACTACAGCGTGCAGCAATTTTTATAGTCCAGCGACGACCCTGTGTGTTACTCAATCGTATCGGGGTCTACATTGAGCGATCGCAACCTTGCCTTTAAGTGCTCTATCTGCAATTCTGCCTGTTCTGCTCGTTGACGTTCTTGTTCTGCTCGTTGGCGTTCCTGTTCTACTAGTTCTTCTGCTTGCTGTCTTGCAAAAATTTCCTGTCGTAAAGCTTCTACCAGTTCATCAGGAATCAGTAATTTTTCACCCGTATCCTCTCGATAAAACCCAATTAGCCTTTCCTCAACTACCAAGCGTAGTTGTAACGGTTCACTGCGTCCATCTTGTATAGGTTCGTAGATTTCTCCCCGCAAGCGATAGCCACGTAGCTGCTGTTCTACCCACTCGCCTTTAGGGTCAAATAGCCAGTATTCCTTGACGCCTAGCTGCTCATAGAGGGTCTTTTTGAAGATTTCGTCTTGTCCCTTAGTACCAAAGGATGTCATTTCAAAAATAACTGTGGGTACTTGTCCCTCTTCCCAAATTTTATAGTTGTCCCGACCGCCAGGTGCAACATCAAAAATCACCATCACATCTGGAGCTACCCGCAACTTGGGAAAGCCTTGTGCATAGTAAAGAAATTGATTTGCCAATACTGTTGCCTGACGATTTGCCAGATACTGTTTCAGGACTTCCAAAGTAGTTAGCAAAGCATAAAGGTGGTCGTAGGTTTCTGCCACTGGTTGACCATCAGCACTAGGGTAGAAGATTTCTGATTCGACATTAACAGGTATAGTAGCCGTCATGGTTGTAAAATCAGTGCTACGAGATTATTGTAGAATAACTCTACTTCTCCCTAAATTAGGATGTGCAAGCTTTTCAAAATATAACTAGATAACTCACAAAATCCTTCGCCTTCGGTAGCGTTAGTAATGTAAGCAGGCTGATATTTTAACTGATTTACATATTCCAGCACATTGGCCACGCCTACAGAAACAGGAAAATAACGCCGATCAAATAAACTTTCATCATTGGGACTATCGCCCACAGTAACAATTTGTTCTGATGAATACTGGGGCAAATATTCACGCAATACCTGCAACAATCCCACAGCTTTATCTTGTCCTTGGGGTTTAATGTGACACTGCACGTTGCTATAGGTAAATCCCCAACCCATTTGTTGACAGAGATTATCTAGGGTTTGTAGTTCGTCTTCACGCAAACCAGCTACATCAAAAGTCCAGTCGGTGATACGAAAGCGATTATCAGCAGATTCTTGGATTTGAGGAAATTTAGTTTGTAAATTCTCAAAAGTCATAGCCAAATGCTGGCGATGTTTAGTTAAATCGGTAATGGGTGTTAAGACTACTGGTTTTTTGTTCCCAGGGGGAAAGTACAAACCGCCATTTTCTGCCATAGCACCTGCCACTGGCATCAAGCTACTCAATCCACTCACCCACCCAGCAGAACGTCCTGTGACAATCAGCACCTTAATGTCAGCTGCTGCTAAATCCTCTAAAGCTTGCAGCAGTGCGGGAGTAAATTTTCCTCGTCTGGTTAATGTGCCATCCATATCTGTGGCTATCAGACGAATATTGCTCAGGCAAGTAGATGAAACCTCAGACAGAGCAGGGAGGTTCAAATGTCTGGACATATGCGGTTTGTAAAAAGCTGTAAAAAATATTAATGATACAGCAAGATGGTATTGAAGATTTGGGCATCCTAAACATCAGGAGTCAAGTTTTTCAGTTTCCAACCATGCCCACTTCGATGTTTCTTGCCCAATCGCCAGGGTCAAAGCCTAAAAAAGCATCCCAGGAAGTGCCAGCAAGTAATCCTCAAATACCACCATTATTGTTGGTAACCTCTGGAGGACTGGCTTTAGCGGTGATTGCTTTAATTGTGTATAGTAAGCTCCAGATGAATCAGCTGGAGAAAAAACTTAAGTTTGAACAATTCCGCGCGCGAGAACTAGAGAAAAAATTTAAGCTGGCGCTGGAAACAATTCGCAAAATGGAAACTAATCCCGATTTGGTCAACTCACGGGACTTTAACCTAGATTATCTGCGAATGCGGATGTCAGAGGAGGTGTTTCATTTTGCAATCCTTAATCAAATAAAGATTCAGATCAAAGAAAAAGTTACTCAAGCCCTGCGTCCAAATCAAGCACAACTTGGATCAGTCGGAATTGCTAATAGCGCTGGACGGCAAGTAGATGAAATTTTTGATGTAGAGTATGAAACTGGTAGTCCAGGGAACTCTGCCAAGCGAGTGCTGTTTCGCATTCAAATCCGGTTAATGAAGTTACCGACACAAGCAACTTCTGCGACTATTAGCCAAATTATTGACTGTATAGAAACTTACCTAAGCCCTATAGAAGACGAAGATAGTTGGCAACCAACAATTCAAGGTCGGATTGCTACCATGCATTGGGATCAAAAGGCTAAACCTACGCCTCTACTGGTGCTGGAGCAATCGAATGAAGGCGTAAATGTGACTTTTCGTACTAGTCGCCAACCAAATGCCTCAACTCAACAAAAGCCACCTGGAATGAAAAAATCAGGCTCGGCTAGACAATAATTATGGCTGTCATTAGTCATTCACAAAGGACAAATGACTAAAATCATGACTGAATAGCTGCATTTGGGGAATTACGGGTTAAAAGACCATCTTCCATTTCCACGATGCGATCGGCTATGTCTAAAATGCGGTTGTCGTGTGTCACTAATAAGATAGTAGTTCCCTGATTTTTGGCTAGACTCTGCATTATTTCTACGACATCGCGTCCTGATTGTTTGTCTAATGCTGCTGTTGGTTCGTCTGCTAGCACCAGGGGAGGACGATTAACTAAGGCGCGGGCGATCGCAATTCTTTGTTTTTGTCCACCAGAAAGATTGTCTGGATAGTAATCAACTCGTTCTTCTAGGCCCACAGACCCCAGCATGGCTTTTGATTTAGCCATTGCTTCTGTTTGAGAAATATTATCATTCAACTCTACCGCCATTTGCACATTTTGCTTCGCAGTCAAGAATCCTAGCAAATTGTGAGCTTGGAAAATATAACCAATGTTACGCCGCATCTGCACCAGTTTGTTTTGACTGACACCAACAAGTTCTTCACCTAAAAATTTCAAACTTCCCTCTTGTACAGACCGCAAACCACCAATCAAGCTCAGTAATGTTGTTTTACCTGAACCTGATGGCCCGGTCATAATTACAATTTCACCAGAATAAATTTCTAGGTTGATATTAAATAATATCTGTTTTCTAAGTGCCCCTTTGCCATAGTAGTGATTAAGATTTTTAATGGCAATTACAGGTTCTTTTTCTGTCATATTATTGTTAGTTATAATGTTAGCTTTTTTGAAATGGAACTGTAGTACTTACTAAAAAGCAAGGCTTCTTAATTATTAATTGTAAGCTATGTTTTTAACCAATACCTTTTAATTAATATTGAATTAATTAAAAGATATCTGCTGGATCAGCAGAACGTAATTTTCGGACTGCGATCGCACCAGAGATAATGCACATTAGCATAGTCAAAATCAACACCATCACTGCACGTTCAAAACTCATAAAAACTGGTAAAAGTGTTGCTTCTCTGGCACTTTTATACATAAATAAAGCAAAAACTATACCAGGAAAATATCCTAAAACTGCTAATAATAAAGCTTCTTGAAGAATGACTGATAATAAATAGTTTTGTGTGTAACCTATTGCCTTAAGAGTAGCGTATTCAGCTAAGTGATCTGCAACTTCTGTATAAAGGATTTGATAAACAATCACAGTCCCCACAATAAAACCCATGACAGTCCCTAATGTGAAGATAAACCCAATCGCTGTACTATTTGCCCAGTAATTACGCTCAAAATCAATAAATTCTTGCTTAGTTAAAACATTTACCTCGTTGGGTAAATATTTTCGTAATTCTTGAGCAACAACTTTAGCATCTGCTCCTGGTTTTAATCTAATCAGCCCAATATCAATTAATCCTTTTTGACGATTGTTGAAGATCCGCAAAAAGTTAATATCACTCGTAATTAAATTACCATCTGCACCAAAGGATGCACCTAATGTAAATAGTCCTTCGACTTTAATTCGCCGTCTTCGCACTTCTGCTGTTACAGTCTTTCCTTGGTCATAATTAGCAGCAATTGGGCCATACTCCACTCTAGAAGAACGATCAAATAGAACTACATCAGGTAGTTTAAGTTTATCTAAATTTTCCTGAACTCCAGGTAAGTTAACTAGGTTATTTTCTGGGTTCATTCCAAATATCAGGATACTACGAGGGCGGCCTGTTACAGGATTTTTCCAGATTGTAAAGTCTAAATATATTGGATGTACTGATTGTACTGCGGGTAACTCTAAAGCTTTATATAATCGCCGTTGAGAAAAACTTCTCATGGCCAGAACAGCACTAGATTGACTATTGATTAAAACAATATCGCCCTGCAAGCTGCTATGAAATCGAACGTTACTATAATACAAAGCATCTCGAAAACCGAGTTGCATAAACATTAAAATATCAGCAAAAGAAATTCCGGCCAAAGCCACAGCTAGGCGAGTTTTTTCCCTTGTCAGTTGTAGCCATGACAGAGGTATTTTTTGATTCATTTTCTAGGCATCCAAGCACAGTTAAAATAATTCGTAATGGGCTACGCCCCGCTTCGCTAACGTAATTCGTAATTCGTAATTAACTGTTGCTATTGACTTAAAACTACGATATTAGTTAAAAGGTTTAGATTTTTCATTCAACTCTGGTAAAGTTAGTATCGAATTTATAGAATGTTTAAAGTTAATTAAACAGTCTATTGAGGAACATTTCTCATCCAAAGTATCAAATTATGAATTGGTGTTACTGCTCACCTATAACTTAATTAGTTATTAATTTCGACAACAACTTTAGCGTAAGTTAAACCAGAAACTTTCTCGCTATCTTCTGGAGGCAGAGCAATTTTGACTTCTACGACTCTTGCATCCACATCTGCTGCTGGATCTGTATTCAACACATCTTTTTTACCAATTTTTCTGCCAATTTCAGTGACAGTTCCATTTAATTCGCCGCTAAATGCTCCATTATCGCTGGTGATAGTGGCGTTTTGACCAATACGCACTTTTCCAATGCTGTCTTCGGCGACTTCGGCAATCACAAACATTTGGCTGGTTTGTCCAATTTCAGCAATGCCATTTGCACCGATGGCTTCGCCTGACTTGGTGTAAACTTTTAAAATCTCTCCAGCGATTGGTGCTTGAACGTAGCTCAATCTCAGTTCTGCTTCGGCTTTTCTGACATTTGCGATCGCATTACTAACTTGGGCTTGCGCTACTTGCACATCGGTGGGACTAACGTCCACAATTCTGCTCAGTTTGGCCTTTTCTTCATCGATTTGTCTTTGCAAAGTTGCTACGGTTTTATCGCGGTTAACTTTGGCTTCGATTAGCTGCTGTTGCAAAACTGCTAAATTTTGTATTTGGTTAGCTCTAGCCTCAGCAAGTTGCTGTCGTAGGGTTGCCAATGTCTGCTTTAGCGTAGCTTGGCTTTCAACAACCTGTTGATTAGCAGTTACTGCACTCAAGCGTCTTCTGTCCCGCTCTTGCTGAGAAATAGCACCTTCTCTGTATAAATAATCATAGCGTCCAGCATCGACTTGAGCATTGCGCTGTTCGGCTTGAATACGTGTAATTGTCGCTCTTAGAGCATCTCTTTGCCCACTAAGTTCAGCTTCTAGGCGATTCACGGTTGCTTGTTGGACAAGTTTATCACCACTTAACTGGGCTGCAATCCGCGCGATCGCAGCTTGTTGAGCATTCCTTTCGCCAATTAACTGCGCTTGTAGGCGAGCAATAACAGCTCTTTGAGCTTGAATATCTCTTGGAGATCCAGCCCTAACTTGCGCTAAATTCGCACGGGCTTCTTGCACTTTGGCTTTTGCCTCTTCTAGTCCGGCTATTTGGGTATCGCGGTTGTCCAAAATTGCCACAATTTGGCCTTGTTTTACCTGTTCACCTTCTCTCACCAGAAGTTGCTGAATTCGTGACGATGGTGCTAATCCTGAGGATGGGGCGGACAATTTAACAACTTCCCCTCGCGGTTCCAAACGCCCAACAGCACTAATGCTATTGGTAGATGGCATTACGGGTGCTGATGTAGTTAGTTTTCTTAACTGCTCGATTTTAGCCGTACCTAGTATCCCAGCAGCGATTACTATTGGCACGGCTACAGCGATACCCCACCAAATCTTAGGTTGTTCTTCATTAAATGCCTGCTCACTTGGCTTTGGCTTTTCAGTCACCCTTGACATAGTATGTTGCCCGTTTACCTGAATTGTGCTGATGGAAGTAAAAATAAAAGGGTTTTTAATCAACGGCCAGCCACTTAGGACAAACAACACTGGTTTAAAGCTGGGTATGGCTTAAAATCCATTGTGTGATAAACATTCAACACTATGGCTTTGCAAAATGGTGTTTTCTATAGCGATGTCTTACGACAAGCCACTTCGCGTCTACGCTCGTTTGTATGCAATACACTGACCTAACTTCCATTCCTCTCTCCTAAAAGGAGAGAGCCTTTGAGGCTTACTTACTCCCCAACGCTATAAGGGTTGGGGTTGTTATTGTTAGGTCTGTATTGGAACCCAGAAGCGCTATAGTAGCTGGCTATTCAATAACTCTGAGTATTATTGAGACATGAGTGCAATGGAAGTTAGCAGAATTCACAAGCAGTATGAATCTAGATGTAGAAATGCGATATATCTTGTCTCTACACCAAATCCCAAATTGGTATGATGCGGTACTGTACTGCTACATTCACTACGGCTACAGTTAGTCACAAAATTGAAAAGAAACATCAAAAATAGACTGTTACCTTTGCTGGATACAATCTTGCTACAAAAGTTAGTCTTCCTTAAGTCAATGAACGATTAACTAACTAAAAAATATCTGTCAACTTGAGCATTTTTAACATTAGAGTTTCCTTAACTTTCTGGTCAATGAGTTAGCAGGGCCACTTGCTTGCACCTACCAAGACAACAAACCATCTTGTGATATTTGCTTCAAAGACCTTACCACTCTTCCTGTTGCTGTTTTGGGACTCCATTAAACTCTCGTTGAATGAATTCTACATTTATCCATTACGCGAAAACGTAACAGAGCCTACAGATAGACGAGATGGGCGAAATGGGGGAGATGAGGAAGTAAATTCTTCCTTATCGTCCTTATCCTCCTTGTTTTTGAGCAATTAGAGATTTTTTTATTTTGAAGTCTCTTGTGGGAGGTCGAATAGAACTGTGGTCATGTAATGTTCTGCCCAAGCTGGGCCAAAGGCTTTTTCTAGTACGCGGCGGGTTTTATCGTTTTGCTGCTGTTTGGTGCAGTAGTTGTATTGTCCGGCGAGATTTTGTGTGACTTGTTCAACTGAAACAGGATGTGAGGCGATCGCTTGGGTGCAATGAATGTCTAAAAATTCTCGCACCCGCGAGAGAAACATTGTTTCTTCTTCTGGAGAACTGGGGCGCACAAAAATGCAAAAATCCGAAAAAATATTTCCCCATTCTGGTAATTCACGGGGTTGGGAAAAGTTAAGCACTGTTAGTTGTGTCAGTGCAGAAGTATAAGATTCTGGTAAGGTTCGCTCTACGTGAATTGGAGAAAGGTCTGCGATCGCTGCACTAATTTGCCCTCTACCCCCAACTAAATCACAACCAAACATCGGCAGGTTGTATTCTGGGCGGGGAAACATGACGCAGTGCAAAATATCCAGCATATTTCCGATTTTTGCTAGTTCCAAGTGCATTTTTCGGAACTGAGGCGTTTGATAGCAGCGGTTTTCAATCGTCAGTTTTTCGCCTTCTAGTCTACCTTCCACATACCCCAACTCATCAGGCAAATGGTAGGGCGATAGATCCAGGTGCTGATGCCAAGCTGCCTCAATACAATCAGCTAGCTGACGAATTAGGGGATGTTGTTGCTCACGCAGCGAGGGCATAGAAGTAAATGACATATTCTAGTTGGGAATGCGATCTAGTGGCCAGTCTACAACCTGTGGTGCCATACCTGTTGTGGTCTGCAATATAAGCAAACACTTGCACTCAGCCAACGTAAATTTATAAGACAGCTACTTTCCACAATGATTATTTATTTTGTATTCTAGGTTACAGAAATAATTTTAGATTAGCCCATTGGTGAAGGCTAATAGAAAGCTATGAAACTAGATTCTCATAGACCAGATTTTGCTGTGCAACTAAAAAGGCATAATCTGGAAGGTTT
Source organism: Nostoc sp. NZL (assembly GCF_015714705.1). NCBI lineage: Bacteria > Bacillati > Cyanobacteriota > Cyanophyceae > Nostocales > Nostocaceae > Nostoc > Nostoc sp. NZL. Next base: position 12,799 of record NZ_WBKL01000185.1, read on the forward strand.
ACAGCAGTTAAGAAATTCTACTTGGGTAACCCTTTTGCAACTTCCCAACCCCTTTAGTTTTGACGAAGCACTTTTATTGTGTCCGGTTTCAGCAGATGAGTGGCTAGTCTGGATTCCAGATCATGGGGAGGCAATACTCAATATTAGTCATTTGTCATTGGTCGATAACTTTGGACAAAGGACTATTGCCAGAAATCTGTGACATCGTATCCCAGTTCTTCTAGCATCTGCCGCAACAGGGGTAAACTGAGTCCAATTACATTGGTGTGACAGCCTGCGATTTTTTCGACGAAGAAACTACCAAAACCCTCAATGGCAAAGGCACCAGCACACTTGAGGGGTTCACCTGTGGCAACATAAGCTTTAATTGCTTTGTCGCTCATTTGAGCAAAGTAAACTCTTGTAACTTGAGACTTGACTAAAGTGCGATTTTGGTCTGTATCAATTAAGGCGTGACCTGTATACAAGTCGCCAAAGTTACCTTGCATTATCTGCCAACGTGCGATCGCTTCAGAGAAGTCTGCTGGTTTGCCGTAAATTTCACCATTGATGGACAAAACTGAATCACAACCCATAATCAAAGCCGATTCAAACTGCGGGGCTACAGTTTCTGCTTTGTGCTGGGCAAGAGTTTTGACCAATTGCGCTGGTTCACTTAATTGAATTTGTGACTCATCAAAGTCACTTGCTCGAACTATCGGTTCAATACCAACAGTTTGCAACAAGCGGCGTCGGGCTGGGGAAGCTGAGGCAAGTACAAAAGGTGGGATTTTCATGAGATTTCTGACAAATTTGACAATTGGGCATTGGTAATTAAGTTTCTTCTTTATCCCCTATCCCCTATCCCCTATTCCCCAATTAATAAACAGAAAAAGAATTTACAACCTCATCAATCATTCGTTTAACTTTCTGCCAGCGTTTTTCAGGAATTGAGGCGTTGAGGGTAAAAAGTTTACCGCGACTAACAGCGACGCTGGCGATGTTGTGTCGTTGCTGTTGATTGGGGAGTTTAACCTCATATTCTAAAAGGTAGTATGTTTTACCGTCTACTTCTCGCTGTGCGGCGTTGACTAATTCAGCTGAACGACCAGAGTCAGGAGGTGCCAGAGCTGCTTTTCCTAATTTATATCCTACTTCTGTTGGGGTTCCCAATTCTGATAAAGTTTTGCCTTCTGGAACTGGGCTAATCACAACAGAAACATTTTCAGACACCTCAATCAAATCGTGGAAAACCACATCTGGCCCGTTGGCAACTTTAACTTGCAGCCAGCCATTAGGATATAAAAACTGATAGCCATCATTAGTGTCTACAAAGCTTTTGAGTCCAGCCCCAGCCGCTACATCAGAATTACTCAGGCTGAAGCTCAACACCAATAGCAAAATTAATATAATTCGTTTCCACATTTTTACAGATTCCTTTGGGCTGGAGACAACACCAGACTTGCATCATTTCTCGTTATTATTCTCCCACCAACCGGGACGCTTCGGATGACGCATTATATAGGGAGGAATCAATGCCCAAATGTCGGCAGATACTTCCAGGTGTATCGCCTTAGTGCGAAATGCGTAAGCGTAGGTTGTCGTAGTCGTTGCAGCCCTAACAGCCTCGGAAGAAATTCCAAGGCTCATAGCTCAAGTCATATTTGAGATGACTAAAGAAAAGTTCAATAGATAAGGGGCTAATCGAGAACACAAAAAACCCCGACTTGATAATCGAGGTAGATGGGAGAAGTCCAAATGTCGATGATATATAGCGATACCGAAATCTGCTTTTCTTAGGTAACACTCAATACAACCAACACTACATAAGTAATAAATAAGATGCAAATTTTAACTATGTAATTTATTTTGGGGTTTTGCTAAGTTATGTAAACAATTTTAACGAAAATATTACAAATAGTCAATTGGACTTGACAAAAAAAGACTGATAGCTTTTATAAGAGCTACTTATCAGGGAAAGTATGGAATTATTTTTGGAGGTGTATGAAGTAGGGAAAATCAAACGGGTTACTGGCTAAGATAGTGGGATGAAAATGGGGAGTACAAAAGTTAGTGGTTCGCTGCAAAAATCAGGGTAGTCGGAATTAAGCCAGAGATTTGAGAAGCTAGCTACTAGATCACCAAAGTCTTTACAATTCCCTTGTTAGCTCAAAAAGTATTTCTTGACCTATGACGAATCAAGCTCCTATCCCGGTTATTGTCAACGGTGCTGCTGGTAAAATGGGCCGTGAGGTGATTAAGGCTGTGGCGCTTGCGCCTGACTTAAACCTAGTGGGTGCAATTGACCACAGTTTGGAACATCAAGATAAAGACGCTGGAGAGTTGGCGGGTTTAAGCGAACCCTTGGAAGTGCCAATTACCAATCAATTAGAACCGATGTTGGGTTATGTGGCTGGTGACAGACAGTCTCCTCCAGGAGTGATTGTAGACTTTACCCATCCCGATTCAGTTTATGACAATATTCGTAGTGCGATCGCTTACGGTATTCGTCCTGTAGTCGGTACTACTGGGTTAAGTCCAGAACAAATTCAAGACTTGGCAGATTTTGCTGACAAAGCTAGCACTGGTTGTCTAATTATTCCTAACTTCTCTATTGGTATGGTGCTGTTGCAACAAGCCGCAGTCGCGGCCTCAAAATATTTTGACCATGTGGAAATTATCGAACTGCATCACAATCAAAAAGCTGATGCTCCTAGTGGTACTGCCATTCAAACAGCACAGTTACTAGGAGAATTAGGTAAAACTTTTAACCCTGCTCTTGTAGAAGAAACGGAGAAATTACCAGGAGCCAGAGGCAGTATAGCAGATGAGGGGATTAGAATTCATAGCGTGCGCTTGCCTGGATTAATTGCTCATCAAGAAGTTATTTTTGGCGCAGCGGGACAGATTTATACTTTACGACATGATACGAGCGATCGCGCTTGCTATATGCCAGGAGTACTACTAGCGATTCGCAAAGTATTAGCGCTAAAGTCGTTAGTATATGGATTAGAAAAGATACTTTAAACTTTAAACACACTATTGGGCATTCATCACTGAGCACTCATGTTAGTACCACTGACTCGTCAAAAATTTGAACAAGTTGTTCCGCTAATTGCTACTGGTTTGCAGTACAAGTACTACTGGGGGAAGTTCTCAAATTTTTTGCAACGGCTGTTAATTTCTGTAGTTGCCGTAGTTGTTATATTGCTTGTGACAGTCGTTTTTAGGCTTGAGTTTGCTTCAATAGAATTTGTGTTGGGGATAGTTAGCGCTTTTTTTTGGCTGTGGTATCCAGTGTTTCAAGCAAGTATGCGGAATTTGCAATGCCGCCGTTATAAGTATGGTGGCTTTTTCCGTGGTCGAGTTTTAGATTGGTGGATTACAGACCAGTTGATGGGTAAACAAGAAACAGTCAACAGCAAAGGCGAATTGGTGATTGTGGAAAACCGAGAAAAACAAATTAACTTAGAAGTGGGTGATGAAACAGGATTTAGCATTGAGTTTGTAGCACCATTACGTCCTGCCCACAAAGTTATTACTCGTGGTCAAATTGCAGAAATGGTAGTAATGTCAAATCGCCCAGATTTGAGCACTATTGAAGAATTTAGTGATATATACTTTCCCAGTCGTGACCTGTGGGTTAGCGATTATCCTTATTTGCGGCGAGATTTCTTTAACGAAGTCGGTCGCCGCTTGCGTGAAGACCAACAACAAAGTCCGCGTAGGCGGCGTCGTAGAGCAGAGGATTGAAGAAGTCAAAATAATTCGTAATTAATCATGACGTTTGGTTATATCTTGCACCTACCTACTTTCCCCTCAGAGAATAAATTATCGGGCTAATAGCGCAAGTTCACTCAAGTGGACTCCAATCCTTATTCAGTCTTCTTTAGAAGACTTTAGCTAGTAGCCCCAGAATTGATTCTGAGGCGGTTATTGGGACTGGTGCAAGTTCTGTTTGCGGACTCATACCATTTCTTTGTGAGGCTGTGCCAAACCCTTTTAACTTCTTTCTTTGTGTCCTTTGCGTCCTTTGCGGTTCGTTTTTCTTTCTTTTACTTATGGTTTAGCGCATCTTCATACAGAATTGGTATCACTAACGTCATTTGTACTTCCAATCAGTCCTTGCGCTGTAACTTTTAATTACGAATTGCGAATTATTTGGTCAGCAATAAAGAGCTTACGATTGGGAGCATCCTACTTTGATGAGTTTCCCTTTCAACTTATAGGTAACTGGTTCACAAACAAAACCTCCTGATTTAGGCTGTACATAAGTCTGCGTAGGTGGTTTTTGTTTATTCAACTGCGATTTCCAATCGCCAGCTATTCTTTTCAAGATAGGATGCTTCCTTATAAACTCCGGGTCTGCAACAATATCATGAGGGCCCTTAACACTTACCTTGGCACTATTGATGTATATATTATAGTCATAAATCACATTTGTACTTTTCCACTTACTATTAACATTTTTGCCAGGAAAAGCATAGAGAATGTTATTTAAAATTTTGATGTCAGATGACTCATTAGCAAATATTTGCCCACCTGTAATCTCTGGACTTTGATTATTTAAAAACGCTGTGTTATTGACAATATCAACACGCTCGCTTACGTATGTATGAATGCCTGAACCACCATTATTAAATGTGAGATTGTTTTTAACTAAAGTACGTCCTTTATATGCCTTCAATGTTGAGTTCTTATGGTTATTTCTTAAAGTATCAATAATAATGCCATTACCGTCCGTGATCGTCCCGGTTTTTATCCAGGGAATGTATTGTCGATTGTTGTATATCTTGTTATTCCTCACGAACATTTTATATCCTTGGTAGCTATCAAAGCTCCAATTATTCAACATCGAAATGCCACTGCAAGCATAAACGTTGTACCAAGCATTATCGAACACTACGTTATTATCTACTGTCACATAGTCCGATTCAATCGCTGAAATGCCTGCTCCTCCACACTGATGTACCTTGTTGTTGACAATACGAATATGGTGAGTATGACCATTTTTTCGTCCATCCACACTGATGCAGTTTCCATTCGTTAGCGGGTTGAGCCTGTTAGTCTTCTGACTCATAGCATAATCAAGGGTTACGTTAGCATTGTTTCCTATTACCTCAAGACCGTTTACTTCAATATATGACGCTCCATTGTGAATCAAAATCCCATGCCATCCATTGTGCTGAATTTTCGGCTTATGGCCGGGATATGCTTTAAACTTAATCCATGCATTTGCTGTTCCAGAGCGAGTAATAGATAATACATCCCCATTCGGGGTTGCATTCCTGTACACTCCGTTCATAATCAGTACAGTGTCCCCAGGCTTCGTAAGATTTGCCGCCTTTTGAATGGTTTTAAAGGGGGATGAGGAAGAAACTCCGCTATTTTTGTCGTTTCCAGTACCACTAACATAATATGTTTTCGGAGTCGCTTTAGTGCTGATTAGCTGGCGACTGGATAGGATAATTTCCTTGTTAGTGGATACCTGAGGGACTTTTTCAACTACAGATAATTTTATCTTTTCTCCCTCTGCCAAAAGACTTAACACCACGGGAATTGCAAGATATACGCTTAAACTGAAACCTTGAATTACCACAAGAAAAGGCTCCTTGATCGGCGGTACTTAACAACAATATCGGTATCTTCAGTATTTTAAAATACTATTTGGCATAAAGGGTATGATAGAGCCGACTTTCCTAACTTCCCTGATTTTTATCTTGTCCATAAGCTTGCCAAGCCAAGTCTACCAATCCATCAACGATCGCAGCTGCCACAACTGCATTACCTTTGCGGCTGTCAATTGTAATGTGAGGCACTAGAGAGTCTTGTAAGCGCCCCTTCGCTTCATCAACATCTACAAATCCCACTGGAGTCGCAATTATCAAAGCAGGTCTAATTTCCTCAGCTTCAATTAAATCCACCAGTGCTGTTAGTGCTGTTTGCGCTTGACCCACCACAAAAATTCCCTCTGGATAACGCTTGGCTAAGGTTTCTATTCCCCATGCTGCCCGAGTTTTTTCTTTTTGAGGGCGTGTCAGTGCTTCCATACTGCAATACACCGGATTGGCAAAGGTGTTTTGAATCTCGTAGGCAATACCTACTTGTACCATTGGGACATCTACCACAATCGTAGTACGTGCAGCTAGTGCTGCTGCTCCTGCTTGCAAGGCACGCTCAGAGAAACGAATCAAAGACTTATACTCAAAGTCAGCTGTAGAGTATATTACCCGACGCACAATCTCATACTCTGCGGGTGAAAAGACATGATTTTCAATTTCACTATCAATGATTGCTAAACTTTGAGCATCAGTTACGTGCCATTCCATTTTTGTTGAGCTTCTCAAATATTAGCTTTCAGCTTATCAGCTTCAGAGAGTTAGGAGTTAGGAGTTATAAGTTAATTAAAAACTCATAACTCCTAACTCAGCCCTCATAACTCATTACTGGAAGAAGGCCGACTGAAGACAGGAGATAGGTAAGCAACCAAGACACCAATGAGAAACCCAGAGATATTGCGAACTAGAGGTAACCAGTCGCTTGTGCGTGTCACTACTGGCCCAATGCCAAAGGCAAGAAATAAGATTCCCCACAAAGGTGAGAAAATTAAAGCCCATTGCCAAGCGAAAACTTGTCCTTTATCGCGGGGTTGAGCAGCAAATCCACAAATGACCCCACCAATCACTGAGGTAATCAAAGTGAGAATCCACTGCTCTCGTGGCAGTCCGGGGACAACATTGCAACCACCCTTGAGTAAACAGCCTTTAACCGATTCTAAGGCTTGCAGAATGGCTTGGTCTTCGCCTTGTTCGCGGACAAAGTACAAATTACCGAAGCGGGTTTGCAGTTCTATCCAGAACGTCCGGGGTAAAAGTTCATAAACAGCATCGCCGACGCTAAAACTGAGGATGTTACCGCCACGAGAATCGGCAACTAGTAGAATGCTTTTGTCATCCAAACCCCAATATTTTATGACTGCCCGACCTGGGGTGCGGTCATACTGAGTCAATACTCGTAGTTTCCAGCCCGTATCGGCTTCAAACTGCTCTAAATCTTTGACAAGCTTTTCTTCTTGCAGGACAGGAAGAGATTTTGCTAAGTCTACAACTGGGGTAAAGGTGCTAGGAAGTAAGTCAGGATTGTCATAAGCCAGCGCTGGGGGAGAATGCATCACCCAAATTGACCCAGCCAGGAAAAATACTGCAATAGATACCAGAATTCGTCGCCAAAAACAAGATTGCATGGACGTTTTTATACAAATATCAACGGTAGAACTGAACAAGTTGTTTTAAAAGAGTACTGGAAAAGTGATACTTCTTTACACTTGTTTACTTTACTCTAATCTAAGGGATCAAAGCAAAGCGTTTTTGAGGAGTGGCAAATAGGGGATAGGGACTAGAAAATTCTCTAATCCTTACCAATCCTCTTGTCAAGAATTAAAAATTAAAAATTATTATTTATTTAGTTATTAATTATTTTTGGATTTCTAGAGAAGCTCCAGCGGCGGCTTGTCATCATTCGTCCATGTGCAGGGTGCACCTTCAAAGGTGTAATCAGCGCATTCATCAGAATGGTTCCGATGATACATGGTTTAGATATTGGTAGCTAATTTGAGATCCCAGGGCACGATTTTGGATTGGAGCAAAGCGACGATCAATCTTCATCATCAAAATTGGTTTCCCAGCTAGCGGCATCGCTGTAACCGTCATTAACGCGGTATACTTCTGCTTTGACCCGACGATTTTCTTGCCTGAGCACTTCTCGTTCTCGCAACGTTAGTGGTGGTTTTTCATTGCTTGGCAAGCGATCGCTTGTTCGCCTCGCGGGTTTTTGGCGTGTGAAGTTTCTCCAAGCAGCTTTCGCGCCCACAAAAATGCTGCGTGTACCTACTTGCAGATTTTGAGCCTGAATTCTTGCACTATCAAGGCTTTGATCGACTTGTTTCACGACTTTATTAGCACTTTTTACACCTTCACTAACATCATCACTTAAGTCAGTGATTTCCAAACCAGTCACACGGATTGCTTCTAGAGTGGGCGGTAACTCCCGTGAGAGTGTATCAAATAACTTCTCTGCACTACGAGCAGCGCGTGCTAACTCCTGCAAAGCAGGTATTGCCGCCACTAAAACCGCAGTCAAACTTGTGGCGACTAAGAGTAAGGAAAGTCCCAACCAAAACAGGGGATCAATCACGGTTATGTCATTTATGAGCGTTCTAATTGCTGGGGAAGAGAATCTGAGTCTTCAACAGATGTTTGCCGCTTCAAGACTTGGCTTTCTCTCTGACTAGCATCTACACCTGCTGCGATCGCTTCTCGTAATCTATCTAAAGTCTCATCCCAGTTTCGCAATGCGCTAGCAGAGAGACGATCTGCCTGGATTTGCACACTCGTTGATAAATCTTCTGCCAATTCTGGGATAGCATTAGCAGATTTTTTCAAAATTTTACGCGTTTCGCGCCCTGTGCGGGGAGCCGCAAGCAAACCGGTTAAAGCACCGATGGTAGCTCCCAGCATCAAACCGCCAATAAATACTCCAGAACGGTTATTAGACATTTTGTTGTTTCTCTCCTTACACCTATTTTAGGTGGGTTTTCTCTCCTTGCAAGACTCCACCGATTTTATTCAGTTAATCTATGGTGACAAAATATCAGCCAAAAATGTTGCTTTTATTCATAAGCTTACGAAAATAACGCTGCCAGATTTGCTGTCCTAGCAAAAGGAGACTGATAATTTGCCGCACTTGTTGGATTTGCATTTGTAGCGCTTGATTTTTTTGCCGTAAGTTATAAATATTTTCCTGGCTGAGATAAATATTTTCAGGTGCTTTATTCAGTGCTGCATGGGTACAACTTTCATAGACAGTTAACCTATCTGATATGTATGCTAGCTGCTGCTTGAGTTGCCATACCCGCCAAGCCACATAAAATAGTATCAGCGAAACGAGGGTGTTAAGGAGGATAACTAAAATTACCATTGTTTATCTTCACCAATATCAGCTTTGAGGAATTGTTCTATATACTTGACTTGGCTTTTATTTAATGATGAAGAAACTAAAGGATCAAAATTCCGGCACATTCAGCCGGGATGATGGCAAGAAAGAGCAGTTAAATGATGCTGTGAGGGCTATTGAAAGGCTTTACTCGGTGAAAATTAGTGTAACAAAGGCTGATGCCTAAAAAATCGCCAATTCGCCAATTTTGTCACAACCATATGCTCACACCTCGCAAAACCACAGCTACAATTGCCTTAGATTCACGACTCGGTTTGCGAAATCAACCCGTATGCTCAATAAGCCCCAGCATTACTACGTTCTACTCCCTAATCTGATAATCCTAGTCAATTTGCGACCTTTGTGGGATGTAAGCACAATGGCATAGCCCCTTCAACAGACGGTAAGAGAACTACACTACACTCTTTACCGGAGCCTCCCCAGCATCACCTTTATTATTGTGCTCTTACCTCTACCAGTTTTCTAGTCTGTCGCATCAAGTTAACCAACATTTTGCCTGTAAAAACCTCACTAGTGGTTCACCAAGCAAAAATTGCTAGATGTGGGCTGGTGAAAAAGAAAGTGGTCAAGGAGAGAGTTTATTAATTCCTCTTCCCTTATCTTTTACAATTTTCCCAACCAAAGGCTTACTCATCTTAACCTTTAACCTTTTCCTTGTTGAAGGCTTGCCCCTGGTATTTCACTAGTTTGTTACTGATAATGATTATTTTTTCTATACATCCAGTAGGAGTTGAGGATGTCAAAAAAATTACCATCAACTAAATCCTTTCGAGCTATTTTTGTTGCCTTAACGATTGGATTTGTTGGGTGTGGAAATCAAACTGCAAGAACTACATTCACTCAAACTACCACCCAGATAAATGAGAATCTTCCCCAAGTCGTAGCAACTACAAGTGTGCTATGCGACTTAACCAGACAGGTTGCGGGGAATACTGTTAACCTTACCTGCTTGATTTCTCCTACTGCTGACCCCCAATTTTATAAACCAAAACCGGAAGATCGTAAAGCCATTGAGCAAGCTAATCTTATTCTCTATAGTGGCTATAATTTAGAACCGAATCTGATCAAATTAATTAAAGCAGCTAAAAACACTGCACCGAAAATAGCTGTCGGACAACTGGCGGTGTCTAAGCCACAAAAATTCCAGAAAGGCGGTAAGAATGTAACTGATCCTCATGTTTGGCACAATACTAAGAATGCTATCAGGATGGTAGAGGTAATTAATAGTAACCTGATAAAATTAGAATCTACTGATGCAGTGACTTATAACAGCAATACCAAAAAAATCACAAATGAACTTACTCAACTAGATAGCTGGATTAAGTCAAGAATTGCCACTATTCCTGCCAAACAACGCAAGTTGGTTACAACCTCTGATGCACTTGGCTATTACGCCAAAGCATACGGTATTCCATTAGCAGGGAGATTACAAGGTATTAGTACTGACGAAAACCTGAGAGATTCAAGAGGGAAAAATTTGGTTGCAAATATTAAAGGGGCTAAAGTGTCAACAATTTTTCCTGAAGCAGTAATTAACCCTAATGTTCTTCAATCTGTAGCCAGAGAAGCCGAAGTGAAAATTTCTGATAGGAAGTTGCATGCTGAGGGACTTGGTGAACCCGGAAGCGAGACGGACACTTATCAGAAAATGATGATTGCCAATACACGCACAATTGTAGAAGGGTTAGGAGGAACGTATTTAATGTTTCAAATGAAAGCTGCAAAGTAGCTATAAAATCAGTTTATTAATCTGATAAACCGAGCTTTTGTAGCTTAGATAAAAATCGGTTTATCAGATTAAATTTAGAAACCGAAAATGTGAATGCTATTTGTCTTTTAATCTGATATCAATAACAGTTGCATTGAAGTTGTAGTTAAAGCCTTCCAACTCAAATGGCATTCCAATTTTAACTTTACTACTACCTAGTACTAGTCCGCTTTCTGTGCTTTTAGCTTTACCTTCTAAGGTCAAAAGCATATCTGTACTAAAATTGTTGGTTTTTGGATCTGGCAATTCTTTAACAGTGCCATCAGGTTGGAAAACATTGACTGTTCTAGGTAGCTGTTGAACGGATTTAATCTCAATCTGTCCGTAGGGTTGATTGCGGATAATAACATTAGTTTTTCCGCCTTTTTTTAAACCGTTATTGAATAATTGTTCAGGATCGCGGACATTCAAACCACGAACTACTAAATCTACTTCTATGGGTACTATTTTCTCACCAACTTGGGCAACACCCAAGCTAGATAAGATGCTAGACGAGACGACAAATATAACTAGCAGAGTTACCAGCGCAGCACCTAAATCTAGAAGGTTGATTTTGCCGAACAAACGGCCTTTTGAATCTAAAATAGCCATAAAAACTTTTCCGAGGTAATAGCGAAGTAATTGATTGTAGCAAGAAGGCTTTCGATGGGAACGGCAATTTTCCCTATTTGGTAATAACTCAAAGCGGCTGGGCGTTAGGTTATGCGACAGTTTATCACGAGTTCGTGCGGCAGCTAGCCCTCAAATTTTTGCCTGTTAAGACTGACGCACCCAGAAAGTAATATCTAGTGTTTAAGCCTAACTCTAGAGAGAATCTTTAACCCCCCGCAATTCGGTAGATTTGCGTAAGCATTAGCTGGATCACAACTCCTTTGCTCTTGAGTTAAGAATGCAACTTAGAATACTCTAAATCCGTCTCATCATTTGTCCCATTTATGTTCTCCCGAAATAATCTTCAGAGCGTATTATGTTTAATTGGAAAGGTTTTGTTGCAAGTTACCGTGTGTGGCGGCGTCGCTGGTTTTATCCCCTAATTTCGGTGGTAGTCGCCCTGAGTCTGTGCCTGAGTACACCCTTGCCTGGAAGAACTTTAGACTTCTTGCCTCTTATATTGCAGGGAGTCCAGGTACTTCAGCTTTCTAATATATCCGATCGCCAGGAAAGTGATATTGGCAAGCAGATTAATCAGCAAATACTGGGGAGTCAAGTCAAACTTTACCGGAATTCTGAAGTTAATCGCTATGTCGAACAGATTGGTCGGCGTTTAGTAGCTAGTAGCGATCGCCCCAACCTTCCCTTTACCTTCCAAGTAGTTGATGATGATGCTATTAATGCCTTTGCAACTTTAGGAGGCTATGTATATGTCCACACAGGTTTGCTGAAAGCCGCAGATAATGAAGCAGAACTCGCAAGTGTTATTGCCCATGAAATTGGTCACATTGGCGGGAAACACTTGGTTAAACAGATGCGGCAAAAAGCGATCGCTAGCGGTTTAGCAACAGCAACTGGTTTAGATCGCAATACAGCTGTAGGCATTGGTGTAGAACTTGCTTTGAATCGTCCCCGCAGTCGTAGTGATGAATTTGATGCCGATCAAAGAGGGTTGAGAACTTTGACACGCGCTGGTTATGCCCAGTCTGGGATGGTTACTTTTATGCAAAAGCTGCTGAAAAAGGGTGGTTCTGTGCCGACATTTTTGAGTACGCACCCCGGAACCAGCGATCGCATTGAGGGTCTCAGACGTGCAATTAACTCTCAACCGAGTAATGGAAATTATGGGTTGGATAATGCTAGTTATAAAGTTAATATTCGACCATTAGCGCGGTCTTAATCCTACTGGGAAGCTACTGCGTTGGGCCGGCAATGTCCGGCTTGTACTCCTAGGTCGAAGCAAGCTACGCACAGCGTCTCCGGTAGGAGAAGCAAGTGAAATTATTGGGAAAACACTTTTTTTATCTTTTCATCTACTTGATCTCGGATGATGCTCATTTTTTGTTGCGGCGATCAACTTTGATTTTAGCTGGATCAATTCTGATCACTACATCTTCTAAGGGCAAGGTACGGAGATAATTTTTATAAATGTTAACTTGATAAACCAAGTTATTCGTGACATCCAGTCCAGTCAACCAGCCACTCCGGGGATGATAAGCGCCAGTATCTATGTCTAGCCATCCCTCTCCTTGTGCCAATTTACCAGGAGAAACACCCGGCAGAGTAAAAGTAATGGTGTGACCGATGATAATTAGCTTATCTGGAAAATAGGGTTTTTCAATGCTGTGAAATTCCTCTCGTATCCAGCACAGTTCATCGGCAGTTTGTTTTGCCACCGACTTGGAAGGGTCAACACCAGCATGAGTTAACCAAATATCCCCCAAGTCAAGATATGTAGGCAAACTCTTGAACCAATCCAGATGGTCATCGGGGATTGGAGCCTCATGGTAACTGGCTACGGTAGCTTGCCCCCCACTGCACAACCATGCTTGCATAGTTGGGGAGGAAGTTCTTTCATTGGTCAGAATGTTTAATAACATCTGCTCATGATTTCCCAGCAAACATGGATAGTTATGCCGCTTGACAAAATTAACTACTTGTGAACTATGAGGCCCACGATCAATTAAGTCTCCCAGAAAATAGATTTGATCGTCTGACGTGGGGGCGATCGCCTCCAACAATGTCATCAAACCTTCATAGTGGCCATGCACATCCCCAATTACAATTCGTCTGGGGCTAGTTTCGCTCATTGTCTCTTAGCTTCAATAGTTTGGCTAATACTTCTGCTACAGTTTAAGCTGTCTGGTTTCCGTAATAGAAGGTAAAAATACTGAATAAGTTTTATTTTAATTTAATTATTCTCCCAGAAATAAAATTAATTTATGATGGCAATGGGTTGAAATGCATAGTCTTTAGTGCTAAGAAAGAAAATCAGCAAATTTCATTCACGTTGTTAGCTTAAAATTTAAGCTGTTGCTGTATTACTCACTTTCTATCTCAACAATGTCTAAGGATTTTTCTGCTGATATTAGTTCGCGCATCTGCAAGCATATGAATGATGATCATGCTGATGCCATAGTTATTTATGCTAAGGCTTTTGGCGGTGTAACAGATGCGATCGCAGCACAAATGCTGTCAATTGATGCACAAGGTATGGATTTAACAGCGCAAGTGAATGGGGAAGCTGTGCCAGTTCGCATTCAGTTTGATCATGTTTTAGCAGATGCGGAAGATGCCCATCAAACTTTAATTGCGATGGTGAAGCAGGCGCGGGTGAAGACAAAGTAAAAATTGGGATAATTGCATAACTAATGTTGACTTCTCCCCTGCCCCAAAATAAGGAGATTCTAAATCGATACTAAACGGCGGTCTAAAGACTGCCGTTTCGCTTCACCTGAGCTGTTACCCAGAGATAGCTGCCTCTTCCTTGACTAATGCGGCATAAGGCTTGGTTGGGATAATTTCAAACTTCCAATCTGAAGAATAATCAGGCAACTCATAGCCAACACTCTTAATATGAACCAACATCAACTCATCCCGTTGATGCCAAACTGCAAATATTTTCTCTCTGCCATCACAAAGCGTTTCTAGGTCGATTTGATAAACCTCATTTACCCGCTTTAGTTTTAAGCCCAACAAATTTAACAGTCGGCTGAGTATCTTTATTGCCGAAACCTGCTCTTTCTCCCCAACTAAGTTAATACCAAGCGCTCTTTTAATATGCTTACTATGCTGAAAAACAACATTTTTCAGCATTATCAAATCTGGATTACTCTCGGTAAATTCTCTTTCTGCTTCGAGAAACTGAAGCATTCCTAAGGCTCTCATCGCCTCAATTTTGAGCGTGTAAGTTTTTAAATCTGGCAGAAAAACTTTCCCTTCACCCCAAGACAATTGCTGATGCCATTCTTGTTGATCTCTGACGTGAAAATACTCGCTTTCGTGAGTTAGATAATAATGAATTAACAATTGACGATAATATCCTTGATCATCTTGCAATTTCAGCCAAGGAGTAACTTCTACACCATACCTTTGTCTGAGAACATATTTATTAATTTGGTTACGTTCTCGATCAGTCAGGGAATGCTTCACTAATAGTTGCTCATATTCTACATAATCGATATCATTAGCATTAGCTACAGCAGTTGCTACTGATAGTTGATTTTGCTGCTTAATATCTTTAATTTTGCGTTTAATATCTTTAGCCTTTTGACGGCTTTGCGCCCAATCTTTTTGAACTTTGACAATTTCTAAAACTAATCTTCTGCGTGTAGCTAAATCATCGGCATCAGTTGCCAAAAATGCCAGCCGTAAATCTCGAATAATATTATTGTGAACAGCATTACTCCGCATCTGAATTTGATGCCCATCAGCAATCAAACCATCTTGCATTGATTGACGATAAAGGCGGATAGAAGCATTTACCCGTGCAGATAACTTAGCCCAAGTTCGCAAATGAATTGGGTCATGAACTAAAGGTAAATCGACATCTATTTTATGTAGTGGACTAAGCAACGCTAAGTTTTCTTTTTGATTTTCTTGATACCAGTCAGATAGCAAGCGGTAATTTGTACTACCACTACCAATTAAGCCAATACCTCGTTTCGCACACCAAACAACACGCGGCACATCATCTCGCACTCTCGCTAATGCTTGTCTTGCTTCCGAGTCAGGAATTACACCTTGAAAAATGCCATAAACTCGGTCGAAATGTTGGACATCAATACTAATTCCTGTACCCAGGCTAGGGGTAACAAAAACGCCGTCATATTCAGAGATTTTTTGATTGATTGCTGCGATAAAATCAACCGCTTCATGACCAGGTGTGTTTGTAGTGTGGCTACTAACTACCAAAGTTTTAGGAAATTGCCTTCGTAATTTTTGTAACCGTTCTTTGAGATAACGTTCGATTGTTTCACAACTGTAACGCCCAGCGCGACTATCAGTAGTAACATAACATTTACGTCCAGCAAGTAAATCTAATTCCAGTTGGTGAATTAGCGGTGTTGGGTTCGGTGAATCATAAAAAGTTACGTCCCAACCTTGTTGAGGCTTCCATTGGTTGAGAACTACCCAAGGGGTTAATTTAATTCCTGCTAATCCCTGTAGATATTCAAGTGATACATCTGACAAATCAGCATCTTGGGCAATTACTAAACCCCCAGTTGTTAAAACTGTGGAAATTAGTTGCTGGAATAATCTTAATATTTTTACACGTTTGTGTTTACAAGTATTACTGTTTAGTAGATGCCACAAAGATTGCTCTACTTCATCTAAAATTATTATTGCCCCATGCCAATTTTCAGGATTAAGCTTCCAAATAGAATCAACGCACAGTCCAAGGGATTGCTGTGGAGAGAGTGAACGGAGGATGGGAGGAGCGGGGGTAAGTGTTTTATTAATCCTTTTATCCCTATCTTCTTTATGCGTTCCCCATTGAATACCAATTTTTTCGCACAAAAATCGTCCTAGTAAAATTCTGTGAGTAATTAATAAAACAGGTTGATTTCTAATCTTTGCTTGCTGAACAACGGCTTGCAGCGCTGTAGTTTTACCTGTTCCTTTTGCAGACTTGACTCCTACTATTCCAGAAGTTGGGAAAGGGATTTCACCTATATAAGGGCGATTTAAGGTGAGTGCAGCAGGAATAGTTAACTCAGTGTGGGGTTTGGTTTGAGCAAGATAAATTTCTAAGTCAACGCTTTGCCGATAAACTTTCTCGAAACTACTTGCACCTTTCGCAACGATAAACTCATCAACCCCTTTTTCTATTCCTGGAAGTTCGATAACTTTAACAGGGCAATTTTTTTGCTGGAATAAACAACCAAGTTGAGAAATAGCATTATTTACAGCAGCAATTGTTTTAGGTTGAGTTTCAAAATCAAAACAAATATAAAAGCTACGCTTTGTAATTGCAAATGCTGCTAAGTCAGGAATTAACCGACGAAGGGTAACTTTGCCAAATTCATCTTTAACAACCCGATAACCACTGGTAATTCCGGGAATGGCAATAGCTACATATCCTTGCGTCAACAGTGTGGCTGCTTTCTTCACACCCTCGCAGAGAATCAGGGGAATATTTTGTTGCATCACCCATTGCCAAAAGCCTCTAGCTTCACCATCAGCAGTAATGCTGATCTCGTCAGGCATGACTAGATTGTAATGTGCAGCAACTTGCTGCCATACTTGCAGCGTTACCCGCAAACAAAACACCCGCGTTGGCGTGCTGGGTGGATGCTCGTATTTGATGGATTTACCATTGTGATTCTGTCGGGGTTGGTTTGGCTTAAAGCATCCCCATTCCATCATTTGCCAATTATTCAAAGGATCTAGCCCCGAACACCACCAACCACCTTCAGTAATATGAGCATAACGCTGCAACCATCCACTTTTCACCATTCCAGTATTGCTGCGGGGGAGCAGTTCAGAAATCAATAGGTACTCATAAGCAGTTACGCCTTGGAGTGACTTAAAATTGAGTTGCACTAAGTGTAAGTCTATACCACTACTCTTGACTAATTCCTCAAGGTGTTGGGGGTGTAAATAGTGCAGATGCATAGGGAAAGACCCGGAGAGAAGACTATGAGATTAAAACATTAGCACGCATCTGTTTTTTTTCTATAAGCGAGATTGCTAGGCTTTTATGATGCTTTTTTTACTTCGTGGCGGGAGACACATCGGTTAAGCCTCTAGTAGGTTATTCTGCCTATTTAGATCCCCAAAGTAATAATTTTGTATTGTGATATTTGTTCTATTTTAATTTTTATTTATCAGTAAATCTCTGCGTTAAGGAATGCGATCACTAGAAGGGTTGCTACAGGTATCGTCATAGGGTAACTTCATCTATTTCGATAAAAGACTTTACACCGAGCATCCACCTGCGATCGCGCCTCATGTTTAGGATGTGACATATCTCAATGAATCAAGTCGGGTAGGGGCAATTCATTAATTGCCCCTACCGCTTGTAGTTTTGCGTAAGTTCTAACTTTTACTTAAGTAGCACGGTAACTTCAAAAGCTAATTGGATGTAAAATAGACAACGACTTTTAAGAAAAGTTCAATCTGCTTTATAAACCCTTTACTTTTAATTTCGAATGTAGGAAATATGGCTTTGTACTTTTTAATTTTACCGTGTGCTTGTTTCATTACTGGCTATTTTTTATTAAAAAAAAGTAATAATGAAATCTCGCATTTAGTAGCTGTATTTGCAGCTATAAGCCTAATTTTGGGTTTAATATTAGCTCCCTGGCAGATTTTACTTCTACTATTAATTCTTATTCTTATCAGTACAAGCTCCGAATACTATACAAGCAAGGTAGTCAGCAGCGAAATTCAATATCCACAAGAGCCAGTTACCAAGTCTGAACCAGATTATAACTTAATCTACCGTGGGGCTTCCTATCGTCCTGACCTTGATGCCAAATCAAATGCAGAAACGATACCATTAGTAACCCCTAAATTGATCTTTCGGGGATGTACTTATTTTGTTTGCGCTAATCCTAATACCCAATCGGCTGGAATAATTACACCACCAGTAACCTATAAATTGAGCTTTAGGGGAAGCAGCTATTCTATAAACAGAAATGCACACAGATATATAAACAGAAATGCACACAGAGAAATTAAATAGTGAACAATATAACAAAAGTAGCTCAAATTATGTGTAAAGCCATACCTAATTCAAAACTGGCAAAAAACTATACTGAACTGAACTGACTACAGTTGTCCTGAGTAATACTACTAAAAAATCGTTTCGCTGAAACATCACCGAAACGATTAAAGTTAATCTCAAAATTAAAAATAGCTAACCTGCTAAATTAAGCTCCGACAGCTTCTTTCGCAGCGTACAACACCTCAGCGTTGATTTCTTTGAAACCGCGATCGCAATTAAATTTATTGGTCTGCACTAGATTTATATTCTGTTACGTGAAATCATTACTGAATAGGACGTAAAACTTGTAATTCACTAGGATGAGTTAAAACTTTGCCTAATGGCTCACTGAAATAAACAACTTGATAATTAGGTGCAAGTTCTGTTTGCAATTGCTTCCACAGACTAATTCCTTCTTCTTCAAAAGCCGCTTCAGCCTCTGCACTCAAATCTGGTGAGTTAGCAGGATCTTGCCAATTTAATGTTGCATTATAATCAGCCGCCCATTTTCTCAGATGGCTAATGGTTTCTTGACTGAGGGGCAGTTTTGCTGGATCGATATTACCAACCTTGTCAGTATCTGCCCACCATAAAGGGTCGCACCCATAATCAGCCATTAGTTTTATCTTTATTGCCATAGCTATTCAGGTGAAATTATGGTAAGGAGGCGGGATTAGCTCCGACTATATAACCATTATCGCCCACACTCACTGCTATGTATTGTGTTTGTCCATTAAAAATTACCTCATAGATTTCCCGGCGAGGTTCTATTGTTCCTTGATAACCAAAAAACTTTCCTCTTGTCACAGCAGCCATAACAGCATCAGGGATTTCATTCTGAGAGATTCCGCGTCTGGCAAAATCATCTTGATGTTCCTTTAAGATGTGTGATAATCCACTACCTCTTCTACCAGCTTTGCCCTCTTCTAAAAATACGATTTTGCCATCAGCTTGCTTGGCAATACGAACAATTTTTTCAGGATTATGCTTGATACTAAGTTTGACCAGTTCGGCAATTAATACTGATTTTTCATGGCTTTCTTCAATATTCATTTCTAGATAATTTATATTTCTTATTCTCTAATAATTTAGCAGTCAAAAATATAAAATTTCTGTCAAAATATTAAATGTACAAAAAAACTGTACATACTACAGTTTTTTGTACATGATGAGTAAATCAGAGATACAGCAGATTGCGCTCTAATCGAATACACGTAGAGACGTAGCAGTGCTACGTCTCTACAAGGTTTTGGGTTTTATGTATGTACTTCATTTACCTGAAATGTGCTGTATATAAGCAAAAAGGGCATCCATACAGGACACCCTTTAATTTAAATAATCGCTAACTGCCGAATCTAAGCCCCGACAGCTTCCTTCGCGGCGTACAATACTTCAGCGTTGATTTCTTTGAAACCGCGATCGCGGGCAAATTTCTCAGTATTACGCTTCACTTTCCCGCGAACAAATCCAGGAATTTTATTCAATTCTGCTTGACCATCTTTTGTCCAATTCAAATCAGAATCAGCAGAAATTCCTCTAGTAATTACTTCTTTGGTATCATGACCACCGAAGATTTCTAATAGGTGATCTTCCATTCCCAAAGTGAAGGAATTGTAGATCAAATCTGTAATCTGATTCGTGCCTTCGTAACCCATAAATGGTTTGTAACCAATGGGGAAGTTTTGAACGTGGATTGGTGCAGCAATTACGCCGCAGGGAATATCCAAACGCTTACCAACGTGGCGTTCCATTTGGGTGCCGAAAATGGCGGAGGGTTCAACGCGGGCGATCGCATCCCCAATTTCACCATGATCTTCGGAGATTAACACTTCATCGCAATACTCGCTAACCTGTTCGCGGAACCAGTCTGCATCATATTTGCAGTAGGTTCCAGCCCAAACAACATGAATCCCCATTTCTCGCGCCAGAATCTTGGTAATGGCTGCGGCGTGGGTGTTGTCACCAAAGACCACAGCTTTTTTGCCAGTCAAGTTTTGACAGTCAATTGAACGGGAGAACCAAGCAGCCTGAGATACATGCAAGGTTTGCTCATTGATGAAGTTTTCGTAGTCAACTTCTGCGCCTTGAGCGTTAATTACCTGCTGAATCTTGCGAATACAACGGGCAGTTTCCACTACACCCATTGGAGTAATGTCTATATAAGGTGTGCCAAATTGTTCTTCCAGGTAACGAGCGGTGGTTAAACCGAGTTCACGGTAAGGCACCAAGTTAAACCAGGCTTTGGGCATTTTCTTCAAATCGTTCACCGAAGCACCTTCGGGAATTAAGGTATTTACCTCAATTCCCAAGTCAGCCATCAGCCGTTTCAGTTCGGTGCAGTCGTGATTATTGTGGAAACCAAGGGTGGTAGTACCGATAATGTTAACTGAGGGCTTTGCAGTTTTGCCCTCTGGCAATTCGCCCCGCTTCCGGGCTTTTTCAATGTAGTATTGGACGATTTGATCCAAAGTGCGATCGGCGGCTTGCAGTTCGTTGTAGCGGTAGTGGTTTACATCCGCCAGCATTACGTCTCCTTTTGCTTCCAACTGCGATCGCTCAACAAAGTTGTGCAGGTCTTCTTGCAAAATGCTAGAGGTGCAGGTGGGAGTCAACACAATCAAATCTGGGTGTTCCTCGGCATCCTTGCGGATGATGTTATCTACCACCTTCTCTTGGGAGCCACGTGCCAAAACGTTGCGGTCAACGACACTGGTTGTCACTGGAGTGAAATCCCTCTCCCGCGATAGCATGGAGCGCATGACGTTAAAGTAGTCATCGCCAATGGGGGCGTGCATAATCGCATGGACATTTTTAAAAGAACTAGCGATTCGCAGAGTGCCGATGTGGGCTGGGCCTGCATACATCCAGTAAGCTAATTTCATGTTTGTGTTCTCCCTTTTCAACAGAAATAACACGGAGTCCGATAAGAGTGGACTATAAGTGCTTGATTATTATTAAATCGTTTCTGATTGTCTCAAAAGTTGTATCCCTGATGAAGTGAAGACTTGTAAGGGTTTTAGCTGCGGTGTGTAGGTGTAAGTATCGCTCAAACCCTGTTCCTGATTGGAATCTAGCTTCTGAATTTAACAATATTACTGTTACTTTATTAAAATAAATCTTAATTTTTCGGCAAATTTGTTTTCCATTTGGGGCGGCGTGTTAACCATCACCAATAAATTTATAAAATTTATGTACAACTTCTCCAAAAATACAAACATCCTCTGAGAGGATGTTTGTAAAGAATCAGGTTGTATCAATATCCCCCCTAATCCTCCTTAAACAAGGATAAAAAAGGGCGGAATAACACTAGCGGAATTTGTTCATTCGATGGAGTAGAAATTAACCTAGAGATGTGTTAGTTACTGCCGAAAAATTTCTACTTTTTCTAACACTACATCTTGATTTGGACGATCTCTAGTCGTAGGTACATTGGCAATACGGTTGACTATATCCATACCTTCAATAACTTTACCAAAAACACTGTGTTTGCGGTCAAGATGAGGCGTTGGCCCTTCTGTAATGAACCATTGCGAACCATTAGTACCGCGTCCTGCATTTGCCATTGAGAGGATACCCGCACTAGAGTGCTTTAATTCAGGATGAAACTCATCTTCAAATTGATATCCTGGGCCACCAGTACCCCAGCGGTTAGCCATATCCGTATAACGACTAAGGGGATCGCCACACTGAATCATAAAATCAGGGATGACTCGATGAAAGCGAACTCCATCGTAGGCAGGAGTCCCCTTTTGAGATTGACCTGTCTTAGGGTCTTTCCAATCGATTGTCCCGGTTGCTAAACCTACGAAGTTTTTGACGGTGTTGGGGGTTTTGTCTTCCTCCAAACGAACTATAATTTGACCCAAGGAAGTAATTAAACGAGCGTGCAGTGTGCCTTCACCGGGAATATTAATTTCGGGAAAATTCATAAGGTATCCTATTTTGAAAACTGCCAATTTTTGGACTACGATAAGCTTATCAGTATTCAAGTTACAGGTTTACAGATTGCGGAAAAACTGAACTAAGGAAACTTTAGAAAACGAATATTTTACTCTGGTAAATTAATCGCTGGATTCCGGCTAAAGAATCCTCTAGGGACTAGCTTAAAGCCAACTCGGTGAACAGGCATCACAGGCCAATCTTCCGATCGCGGAATATGAGTTACGCCCATTGTGTACCACAGCACGATATCTTCACCCATCAAGGATTCATCGTCTGCAATATATTTTGGCAAACCCTGTCCTGGTTGAGTCTGGTTGGGATAATCTCCCCCAGCATAAAGTTCAGTAGGTTTATATTTTGTTACCCAAACGTGATGAGTCGCAAATTCTGCCCTTTGACGGATGTTTGAGCGTTCCACAGGCAAAAATATGGAGTTACCTCCAGGCATCAGCATATATCCAGGTGCAGCCCCTAGCATATTTTTCTTATCTGCACTAACAATCATCCATTCTCGACTGCTTTTCATATCCAGATCGCGCACAGCAGCCGTTTCTTTTGTTAGTGGGTTTTCTGCAACTGCGATCGCATTTCCTAAAGGATTTTTATCATCCATCGGCAAAGCTTTCACGTTCATTTCCATCACAGAATTAGCTTGACCATCGACATCGAAATCTAGGCGGTAGTTGAAAAAGTGTTGGTGATTCACCCCCACAATGTTTTTTGCGATCAATCGACCATAGGAATGATCGGCAGATTGATTTTCAGAAGCTGTTCCCTGCGCCAGTACGATACCCGTTAATTCATTTTGGACTTCCAAAGTCCCATCTTGGTGAAAGATCCAATTAATGCTGTAATCATAGTTGTCAATCGCCACCGTCATCGTCATGACTAATTCTCTACTGCGACGGACATCATTACGCTGAGTGCCATACTCATAGTGCTTCCAGAGCATACCGTTATTTCGCTCGTATATGCCGATAACTCCTGGCATAACATAAGGTTCTCCGTCGCCATTAGCAAAGACAGCATCCAGCAAAAGACCATTTTCAGGAATTTCCTTACCTAACTCCATCGTGGTTGCTAGGGAACCAAAATTGTATTCCCCAACATCAAAAGCATTTCTGAATGACCAAGTGGGATCTGGATCGCCGTAAGGCACTACCGTCTCTGATAAGCTAGCGCGGTATAAAACTGGTCGGATATTTTCGCCATCGTTGTTGGTTACTTGGTAAAGCACCAATCCACTGCGGGGATGCATTACATAGCGAAATTTCCAACCTTGCCAGCTAATTTCATTGCCTTTGATCTGGAAACTTGCACCATTTGGTTGCAGTATCTTTAATGCTTTAAGTGGTGAAAGTAATTTACCCAAGGACTTTACATCGTAGTTCCAGTTTTCCTTGGAAAAAGGAACTATCCCCCTATCCACGAAACTGGAAATTTTACCTGTGTTCAAATTGACGGTTCCTAATATTCCTTCAATTGGACTGCCGTAATAATTCCAGTGTTGGCCTTTGTAGTAGAACAAACCCCGACAAAGACGGTTTCCTGCTGCTTCTTCCTGTTTACTCAGGATTCCTGGGGCCCAACAACTAATTTTGACTTGGTTGAAGTCTGTAATTCCCCGCTTTCGCATCGCTGTTTGCCATCGGGGATCGGATTTAAAAGCTTGAGTTGCCAATTCATATTCTGAAGCAACGATCGCAGGTTGAACAGAGGGTATTTCTTTCCAAGAATTTAAGGTTTTGCTTGTTAGATCAACAATTGCTTCATAGGTTTTATTTAGCGTAGTACAGAGTCCTTGCCGCAGGCATCGCTCATAGATTACCAAAAAAGCTTTTCGTTGGAAAGCTTTACCCGGTGTAAATTTCAGAACTTCTTCTTTATCTGGTTCTTGTAAAGCAATAAGTGGAAAAGCTGCCATTTCGCTCAAAGTTTTTTCTCTTTTGATGACCGAAACGGCTGTACTAATTTCTGCCTCTGTTAACGAAGTGAGAGGATGGGAAATCGAAGGCTGTTGAGCCGTCAATATTCCCATTAGTCCCAGTGAGATAGAAATGACGACAATGATGGCAATAGGTAGCCACAAAAAACGCTTTAGCCGCTTAATCATCTTTTACATTTTTACAAAAGACTTATAGTTATCTATTTCCATGCCTAAGCCGGAAAACCGATAAATTAAGAGGCTAAAGCTAAATTAATTTGTTAATAGTTGAAGGGACTGGGGACTAGTGAAGAGTTTTCTTATCCCATACTTCATGTTCTCATTTAGGCAGAAACCAAACGACGTAAAGATTCAGCACGGCGTTTAGCAATAGGGTTATTTGGAGCAAACTTCAATGCTTCTTCGTAAGTTTGTAACGCCTGAGTAGTTAACTTTTTTTTCTCGTAGGCATGAGCAAGATTATTCAACCCTGTTACGTAGTCTGGTTTAGCTTTTAGGGCTTCTTTATACTGACGAATTGCTAGATCATATTGCTCTTGGGTAAAATAAACATAACCCAGCCCGTTGTAAATAGGGGCAATATTTTCTTCTTCCTCATCTTGGGCAGCTTTGAGAGCTTTTTGAAATAGCGCGATCGCTTGAGAATACAGTTTTTTGTCTGAATAAATACTGGCTAACTCATAATATTCTTGAGTCGTACCCTTTTCTTTCTCTAACTTCTTCCGCAATCTTGCAAAGGAGCCTTCAATCTTGCGAGTTTTGAAAATCTGGCGAAAAACACCCACGGCTGCAATTGTGAGTATAACCACCAAAACTGAGAGATAAACAACGGCTAGACTGTTATCCATTGCTGCAAATACAAATATTAAAAGTTGTTTCTCTATCTATTATCAGCCTATTGTCCTTTGTCATTTGTGAATGACTAATGACTAATGACCAACTTACGGTAAGCCCCAATATTGAACACGTTGCTGGAGCCAACCTTCTGCTAAGTAACGAGCGATCGCTTCATTCACATTTCGTCTTAACTTATCGTACTGCAATCCCTTGGGCATCACTACAGACAAGGGTTCAGTTGATAGCTTAATTGGCAGTAAGCGATATTGGGGATATTGTTGCACCCAACCGCTCAGAACGCTAGCATCTGCGGCAAAGGCAAAAGCTGCATTACTTTCTATTTTCTCTCGCGCTTCTTGATATGAATTCACTCCTACCAACTCGGCGTTTGACACATAGTACCGCACTTGAGCAATGGTGCTGGAGTTATTCAGTACAGCAATTTTTTGTTTTGCCAAATCACTTAACTGCTGCACAGAGGCATCTTTTGTAACTAATACAGTGCCATCCAAATAGTAGGGAACACTGAAACTAACTATGCGGCTGCGAGATTCAGTTGCTGTTACCCTAGCGATCGCAAAATCAACTTTCTTGTCTAAGACTACAGACAAGCGATCGCGATTCGCTACAGGTTCCAATTTTACAGCCTCGGCCTTCCCAAGCAAGTCAAGTGCCAATTGCCGTGCCAAGTCAATTTCCAAGCCTTGCAAATTCCCCTTGGCATCTCTAAATCCCAACGGACGCAAGTTATCTTTAACGGCAACATTTAGATAGCCCCGCTGCTGAATTTCTGGCATTTCGGCAGCAGACGCAGTTAATCCTGTTCCCACTATGGAAAAGCAAGATATCCAAAAAATAGTGGCGGATAATACCAGATGTAACCGAGTAATTTCTTGCCATCTGTTACATCCGTTATACATCCGTTGCCACCTTTATCCTTTAGCTTGATTTGCTAGTTCAGCAACTTTGCCAAAGCTAGCTGGATCGAGGACTGCTAATTGTGCCAACATCTTGCGATTTAGTTGGATATCAGCTTTTTTCAAGTTACCGATCAACTGGCTGTAACTCAAGCCGTGTTGCCTTGAAGCAGCGTTGATCCGGGTGATCCAGAGACGGCGAAAATCGCGCTTTTTCTTTTTGCGATCGCGGTAGGCACTGCGTAGCGCCTTCATCACTTGTTGGTTGGCAGTTCTAAACAGAGTTGAGTGAGAACCGCGAAAACCTTTAGCTAGTTTGAGAATTTTATTGCGGCGCTTCCGAGCTACATTACCGCGTTTTACCCGAGTCATAACTTATTTCCTAAAATACTTACAAATATGGGAGCATCAAGCGCACGTTGAGTTCATCGCGTTCATGTACAAGCGCACTCTGACGCATACTACGCTTTTTGTCAGAAGATTTGTGCTCTAAAAGGTGGCTTTTGAACGCTTTACGACGGACGATTTTGCCGGTGCCGGTGGCACGGAATCGCTTCGCTGCGGCTTTACGAGTCTTTAGTTTAGGCATTGTTTAGCTTTAATTCGACACGATCCATTATTATATACTATAAAAATTGCTCGAATGGAATATTAAGTTAAATCGGTGCTCATAAACCGCTTCTAAACGAAGGGTTACTAAACTCCGTGGGTTTCAAACCCTCAATTTTTACTTAAGTAAAGACAATTATGCGCGAGTGTTCCACCAATAGTTCCGAATTACAAATTAGTTAATTCGCTGCTGTTTGGGCTTCTTGATAAACTATTTCTTGAAATTGGATCATATCTTTTTGCGGATCGGCGTGGCTGACTTTCACCACTATCTGTTCGCCCAAGTTAACAGAACGCTTGAAAACCATTGGTAACTGCAAACCCAAATCTTCGATCAAAATTAGGGCTAAGTTGCTGTCTTCCCGCAGCCACATCAACACTGTTACATCCCAAGTTTCCTCTGGATGACGGCGTAAATACTCTAAAGCATAATATCTATTAGTTTGCCGTTCCACCATCGTCACCTCTTGGGTGATGCTGGTAACAGTCATCATCACTTCTTTAAGTTGATCTGCGGAAAATGGTAAAACTTCACCCCGCAAATGGGCTTTAATTTGGAAGTGGGTAAGTAAGTCACTGTAACGGCGGATGGGAGAGGTTGCTTGGGTATAAGTATCCAAACCCAAACCAGCATGGCGCAGAGGCGTGATGCTCATTTCGCTCTTGGGCATACAACGACGCATAGCGCAAGCGCGAACGAATCCGGCGGGAAGTAGGAGCAGTTCCTCTTCTGGGGGTAATTCCGGTTGGGGCTGACCACGAAAGGGCAAAGGTATGTTATGAGCTTTACCATAACGAGCCGCCACTTCGCCGGCAACAATCATCATTTCTGCTACCACTTGCCGGGATGGGGAATCGTCCAAAATATCAATATTGATCTCATCATCTTTGACTTTGATCATCGCTTCGGGCATGGTGATGCTAATTGCCCCTTGAGCGAAACGCCAAGCTTTGCGCCGCTGTGCCCAAGTTGCGATCGCAGCAATTTCTGGTTCTGCTTGTACCCGTAATTGCAGCATTTCATCTACATCTTCGTAGGTGAGGCGATAAGTCGGCTTAATCGAGCTGGTATGAATGCTGTAATCTTCCACTCCCCCAGTTGTACCTAAAATAATCCCAAAACTGAGAGCGCAACAAACCCGTCCCTGGATCAGACTCATTGGCCCAGTCGCCAATACCTCTGGAAACATGGGAATCATGCCCGTAGGTAAATAGACTGTACTACCCCGCTTTCTGGCTTCCAAATCTAATTCATCTTCCGGCACTAACCATCGAGTGGGATCGGCGATATGCACCCACAGGCGTTCCCGTCCATCGGGGAGTACTTCCCAACTTAGACCATCGTCGATCTCTGTGGTAGTTTCATCATCAATGGTGTAGACCTTCAGGTGAGTCAGATCAAGGCGGTTTGTATCTGAGTCAATCGGCGGGAAATCCAAACGCTGTTGCGCCACTTCTAATACCTTATTAGGAAATTGGATCGGAATTGAAGAACGACGCAGGAACAAGTTTTCATAAGGACTCCAGCAACCCAAATCCACCAATAGTTGAAAGGCCCCTTGGGGTGTTGTAGGCCGTCCCAGCATGGTCATAGTTTCTAATACTGGAGCGCTTGGCGGATAAGCGCGAGCCAAGGAGTCATAATTGACCCCTGTTCGCACGGTGTCAGCAATCAGCGCGGCGTATTTTTCGAGTCCTTCTAAGCGCTGGCGATCGTGGCGCTGCCACTCTACTGCTTCGCCTTTGAGCGCCTGCTCTACACGAGTTAAAAATTCCTGCTGTCCCTTAGCTTTTAGTGCCTCTACTTCCATCTGGTGCTTGCGTTCTGCCACTTGAGCAGCAGTTCGGGCTTCATAAGCGTCTCCTTTTTGCTTGAAATAGAGTTTGTCGTCTGATAACAAGCAATAGGCGGCGTAACAAGGAGGCGCAGTTGATTCAGAAAATAGCAAATTTGCCATTTGATCTGGGGTGACTGTTTCCCCATCTTCAACCAGTAATTCCCAAGCTACTTCTAAGCTAGATGGATCTAAATAAGGCTTGACCTGCTCCAAAAAACTGGCAATCTCAGAGGGCTTGTAGGTCTCTTTGGTAACTGTATAAGTTATTTGTCTCGGCGCGAGGCTGTGGGATTGACCACGTTCGTCTACCACAAACCAGCGGGTTTTACCGTCTGGGCGTTCTACGATGCCCAGACGGCGATCGCCTTGAACCCTAAATTCAACTAGCGTCCCCTTCTCCACAACTCTCGCACTTTAATTTGGTGAACAGTTTAAAAAATAGTTTTAAGTTAGGAGTTAGGAGTTAGGAGTTTTGATTCTTAACTCCTGTACACGATTAATCGCGTCTCTCCTGTATAGACGCGTAGACGCTCAAAGAGCGGCTTCTCGTAAGAGTATAATCGCGTCTCTCCTCTTTTTAGCCTTCCGCATTGATAAATGGCAACAAAGCCACAATCCGCGAACGTTTAATTGCTAATGTCAACTCTCGCTGTTGCTGAGATGTCAGCCCAGTAATCCGACGTGGCAGTATTTTACCGCGCTCGGTGACAAACTTACGCAATAAATCAACATCTTTATAATCGATTGGTTCTCCTGGCTTGATCGGAGAAAGGCGACGACGGAAATAACTCATCTCTACTTAATTTCCTTATGAACGGTATGTTTGTTGCAGTGGGTGCAGAACTTTTTCAGTTCTAGCCGGTTAGTGGTGTTGCGGCGATTCTTGGTGCTGGTATAACGTGAAACACCAGCAGAACGCTTGTCTGAATTTGTCCGACACTCGGTACACTCTAGTGTCACAATAATGCGGGCACCTTTACTCTTAGCCATAATCTTACAAACAGTGAAGCCTGAAGAGAATTAACACAAATGACTATCTTCTCACATTCCGCCGCATATTTTCAACTAATCTTTTAATTTTTATATCAAGCGAGTAGCCACGACGTGACGAAACTACGAAAGTTCCGCAATAGCGATCGTGTAAAGCTTGCCGCATCTGGGCATCAGATAAGGCAGTTCCGCAATCAATTACTAGGGGAAGTACTAGCAGTATAGCAGTGGGATTGGCTCTAATATTGCTGAGGGCAATTGACACTAAAAGGGCACCCAAGCCTACGATCGCCTCTCGCTTCACTAGTGAGAGCAAATCTGGAATTCTGCCGACTACTTCCCCATCTTCAACTTCCAACACCTTTAAATCGAACGCCCAACGCCCTAAACTTTGCCCTTGATTGTTGTATACCACCAGCACCCGCAAAATCAGCCAAAATATTACAAAAACTAGGATTTGCACAACTTGAATCCCGATATCGCCGCCTCCCAATAGGGAACTGAATAACCAGACACCAAGGAAATCAAGTCCCAATGCCATACCTCGCCGCCCAATTTCAGCCTTGGGATAGTGTTTTTGGGGAAGTCGTTCGATAGTCATACAAAATAGGTATTTTTATTTAGGGGTTGGGAAATAATGATTGCTCCTGTTTTTTATATTAAGGTGATGGCTTGGGTTTGGCGTTTAAACTGTTGCCCATATAACTACGACACAACAACTGCTCTAAGCGTCATTTCTGAGGCAGGTTTGGGAGCTACGAATAACTTGCAGTCCAGAGAAATTCAATCCA
This sequence comes from Nostoc sp. NZL, assembly GCF_015714705.1. Classification (NCBI taxonomy): domain Bacteria; kingdom Bacillati; phylum Cyanobacteriota; class Cyanophyceae; order Nostocales; family Nostocaceae; genus Nostoc; species Nostoc sp. NZL. Next base: position 43,069 of record NZ_WBKL01000185.1, read on the forward strand.
AAATCCAAAATCTAAAATTGGTCAGTGTTACTTTACAGGGATACAGGTAAAAAGTCGGAGGCGATCGCTATGCTATCAGTCAACGATGCACAAGCAATTATTTTAAATTTGGTGCAGCCGTTGGATCATCAACGGGATACAGAAGTTGTAGATTTATTGACAGCCGATAGTCGCATTTTGGCAACACCTGTCACTAGTCCGCTAGATTTTCCCCATTGGGATAATTCGGCAATGGATGGCTACGCAGTTCGCTATCAAGATGTGCAGCACTCTAACGCCGAAAATCCAACCGTTTTAGAAATTGTTGAAGATATTCCGGCTGGGTATCAGCCCAAGTCTACGATTCAAGCAGGGCAAGCAGCAAGGATTTTTACAGGTGCGGTGATTCCAGCAGGTGCGGATACTATAGTCATCCAAGAAAAGACACGTCGGGAGGAAAACCGCGTATTTATCCTGGATGCACCAAAACCGCAAGAATTTGTCAGACACAAAGCATCTTTTTATCAAGCTGGAACACAACTACTATCAGCAGGAATCAAGTTAAAGGCCCCAGAAATTGCCGTATTGGCAGCAGCACAGTGTCCAAAATTAGGTGTTTATCGCCGTCCGCGTGTGGCAATTTTTTCCACTGGTGATGAGTTGGTGACAGTTGATCAACCGTTGCAACCAGGGCAAATTGTGGATTCTAATCAGTATGTGCTGGCAGCTTTGGTGAGACAAAGTGGGGCAGAACCGTTAATTTTAGGTATTGTCAAAGATGATCCAGTTGCTCTGGAGAAAGTTATTACCCACGCCGTTGCGATCGCTGATATAGTTCTCTCTTCTGGTGGTGTCTCAGTGGGAGATTATGACTATGTTGACAAAATTCTAGAGTCACTAGGAGCAAAAATCCACATTCGGGCTGTACAGATGAGACCAGGGAAACCCCTCACCGTCGCCACTTTCCCGACTACAGAGGCGATTAATCGCGTCTCTCCCCACTCAGCCCTTTATTTTGGTTTACCAGGAAACCCTGCGGCTGTGTTGGTGACATTTTGGCGATTTGTGCTACCAGCAATCAAGAAACTTTCGGGAATTACTGAAGGTTGGGAACCAGTGTTTTTGAAAGTGCGATCGCATGATGAATTGCGATCGGATGGCAAGCGTGAAACTTACCTTTGGGGTAAATTGCATTTAATTGATGGAGTTTACGAATTTCACAAAGCTGGTGGTAGCCACAGTTCTGGCAATTTAATTAATTTAGCTCAAACCAATGCTTTAGCTGTTCTCCCGGTGGGTCAAACATTAATTTACCCACAAGAAGAGGTGCAAGTTTTACAGCTTAGTAACGGTTAAAATACCTGCTCAAAAGCTTCAATCAAGCTGTTAACTTCCTCAAGGGTGTTGTAATGCACCATACTCACCCGGACTATTCCACCTTTGGATGCTAACCCCAGGGATTCAATCAGCCGTTTAGCATAAAAGTCACCGTAGCGAATCCCAATATAATGTTGGTCAATTTTTGCCGGAATGCTTGAACTATGCATTCCATCTACCACAAAAGATATAGTTGGCACACGGAATTGACGATCAGCCTTTGATTGACCAATCACTCGCACATTAGACTTGCTGTTGAGGTAATTTAGCAGGCGATCGCTAATTTTTTCTTCATGTATGCTAATTAAATCAAACGCCTGCACCATTTGATTTCTCAAATCAGTTGCAGTTTGATCGCCGTAGTGGAGTTGTGCTAATTCACTTAAATAATCACATAAACCCAACATTCCATAACTCAATTCAAAATTGACATTTCCTAACTGAAATTTATAAGGTATATCTGTCTGTTCAATAAAATAATGATTAAGACCAGGTAATCTTAATAAATGCTCTTCTTTGCCATAGAGTAAGGCATGATGTGGCCCATAGACTTTATAAAAACTCAAAGTATAGAAATCAACATCCAAATCTTGGACATCAACTAATCTGTGGGGTGCATAAGCTACACCATCCACACAAATCATCGCGTTGCGATCGTGTACAAATGCAGCAATTTCTTTAATAGGGTTGATAGTTCCCAGAACATTAGAAGCATGAGTCAAGGCTACTAATTTTGTCCGCTGACTCATCAATTGTTCTAAATCTGCTAAATGAAGTTCCAAGGTATCTGGTCGAACTTGCCACACTTTAACCTTCATTCCTTGTTTTTCAAGAGCGACCCAAGCACCAATATTAGCCTCATGGTCACAATTAGTAACAATAATCTCATCATCAGGCGTGAAGGTTTGACCCAGACAAATTGAGAGAACTTTTAACATCATTGTAGTAGATGGCCCCATGACCACTTCTTTAGAAGAATTGGCATTAATGAAAGTAGCCATTCCCTGAGTTGCTAGAGCTAATCGTTCTCCTGCAAGTTGAGAAACCGCATAAGAAGCTCCCAACTGCACATCAGAACTTAGGAGAAATTCGCTAATTCTATCTACTACTTTCTTCAGGGTTTGTGACCCACCGGCATTATCAAAAAAAGTCCATTCACCAGCTAGGGCGGGAAAATATTGCCGAACTTTATCAAGATTCAGGAGCATAGTATAAGTTTTCTAGAGAATGTTCTTTACCCTAGCCTACCTTTTGGCAAGTCGCCCAGAGAGCGTCTACATCATCTTTTGATGTTTGCAGCTTGTTGTGCTAGCCTTCTTGCTCTGCAAAAATCTCTCTAGAGGAGTATACTTGGGAACTCAAAGAGTATCTTACTGATATATCTAACTTCCAGCAAGGGTTAATGTCTTGATTCTTCACAATTCTCGTCAGTTTTATTTGATAAGTTTAAGATACAGTCAAAGCAACTTTGTTTTGATTCTTAATTCCTTGATTGAAAATAGAGGAACTAGCTATGAACACTACGGTTAAATACGACATCGAAGTTATCAAGGAAGAAGCACTTCAACTTGTTAAAAGGGGACTTATTAACCGTCAGCAGCCAATTTATACCCTTTGTAAATATATTCCTCACCGGGATTGGGTTAATTTTGAACTTGAGTTAGAAAAAAACGAATTTCTACTCAGAGATAGAATTATTGACCTACTGAATCATGAATCTTGGGAAGACGATTGAGGCTGTATCTAGAAGCTCAACTTTATTAGCAGCATCCCCATAAAAACAAAATTACAAATTCATTTTTCAGCATTAAAAACCCTCGAATTAAGTCGGGGGTTATAAGCAAGGATTATTAAAGTAAGCAATAAATCTCAGCTACGGTGTACACACAAGTCTTCTAGAACTGCTCCACAAGGTTTTAATCTCCCCAACCCGTCTTAAAAAGCAAAAACTTCTCAAAGTCGCTCTTTTTAAGGCGAGCCACTGCGGTCTATTGGTGTCAACTTAACCCAAAACTCCTTTAAAAACTCGTTTCCAGCCAGAGGTTGGAAATGCATCTCATTGGGCTGCTGCCTGCTGTCCGCCAGTAACGGAGGCGGCAGCCCCCCTAGTAGGCATTCCCAGTCGGAGACTGGGAACGAGACAAATTCCCCGTTTTATCTTTCTAGCTGTGTCAGGTAATACCTCATGGATGAGCCACAGCCTGGAATTTTGCGACAATTAATTGCTGGAATAAAGAAAAAATTATACTAAACAAATTTCAGTGATTTGGTATTAGGCAGACAATTCTTGTACCCCTATCCATTCAGTAATAGATTGCAATTGTCCTGCGTAAACAGTAGTACTTTTACGTTCTTGTTTTTCAGGTGTTCTAAGTAGTTTTCTCACGATAGCTTCGGTGAATGAACTGGAGTCGTTCAGATTATAAACAGGCATTTCTTGCCAGCAGTGGCGACAAAACCAGTAACTCTCTGCACCGCGTATATGTTCTAAAAGTATACTTGAACAGCAAGGACAGTAATTCATATTCTTCTCAAATCGTGTTGATAAAAGTGTTATTGCAAATGAGGGTAGGCAGTTGACCTGCCCGTAAGTATTTAAAACTAGGTGTCTATATTTTGACTATAGTGTAAAAAAATGAGGAACTTGTGAGGAAATTCAAAACACTTAATATTTACGTATGATTTATACATATTTCTTAAGTAATGACCTCAAGGTTATTTAGCTATCTCTTCACAAGATCCTCAAATTATCTTCGTATAAATTCGTATAACTATAAATATGAAATGTGTGACTTAAGAGCAGCCTTACTTATGGCGTGCCATCTTCTATGAATACAATAAACAAGTCAAATCTTCTTCCTTTTTACCTTCTGTCCTTTGGTTGATACTCCTACGTCACTACGGCTTAACACTAGTCGGCTGGCTGCTTTATGCTCTGAAACCGTCTATTTTAGTAGCTCACCTCCTGCCTCGTTTCTTGAAAGTCTTGCTGGAGGTTTATCAAAACAGGCGAAAGCACAACCTTTCTGGCGACATTCGGCAGCAAGGGTTTAATATTTCCATTCATCAATTAATTTCAAAGATTTCACACTAACAAGACTACCAAGACCATCAATCAAGGTAATCTCTTGAGATAGATGATCTGCTATCTCTAATTTGACAATAGAATGAGTTTGTCGGCTCTAAAATTCTATCTACTTCCTGGTTTAGTTCATAACTTGCATTGTGTTCCCTGTATAAGGTCTAGTAATATTTACTGGATGAATTTATCAATTTAATTGATTGATAATTGATTGTTTATCAATTACAGCAGAATAATTCCTGATTTTTAACATTTTACTTACTCTAGCTTCTGCTAGTTCGTACTGATATCAAAGAGATCATTAGAATTGACGAATTAACTATGCGATTCAACGATCATCTGATTAGCTTACCTAGCTTAAATCATGTTATTAATCGTTCTCCCTTAACGATTAACTCTGATAGTTTTGTAGTTGAAGCTATTGGCTTGATGAGTCAGGAAAGATGTAGTAATTATGCACATAACAGTTTAAATTCGTCATTAAATTTAGGCGACAGAAGTCAACCATTCACTAGTTGTGTCTTGGTTCTGGAAGGAGCAGATTTATTAGGTATTTTTACCGAAAAAGATGTAGTTAGGCTGATAGCTTCGGGAATAGATTTATCCACAGTGACAATGGCTGAAGTGATGACGCAGCCAGTGGTGACCCTTAGACAATCAGATACTCAGGATATTTTCATCGCCTTATCGTTATTGCGTCAGCATCAGACTCACTATTTGCCCGTTTTGGACGATCGCGGGCAATTGCTAGGAATCATCACTGAGACTAGCTTGCTACAAGCCTTTGACCTGATAAAAATGGTTGGGGTCATTGAAGGCTTACAGCAATATTTACAAAAATCCCCAGATGAATTCCGACGAGTTAATCAGCCAATTGAGATAGAGCAAGTCCGCTGTCAAACTCAAAACAACTTAAAACTATGGGTTGAAACCCAATCGGCTGAAATCATGCAAGTTAATCACGAACTTCAGGTAGCCCTCGAAGAACTCCAGGTTGTGGAAGAAGAACTGCGCGAACAAAACGAGGAGTTGGCCGTTGCCCGTGAGCTAGTAGAATTGGAGCGCCAGCGTTACCAGGATTTATTTGAGTTCGCTCCAGATGGTTACTTAGTAACTGATGCAGCAGGGGTTATCCAAGAGGCTAACCGAGTAGCAGCAAGCTTGCTAGCTGTCCGCCAAAAATATTTGGTAAACAAACCATTAATTTTATTTATTGCTCCCCAAGACCGTCAGACTTTTACCACCCGGTTGAATAATTGGCAGCAGGTACAGGAGTGGGAAATTTACCTAAAGCCACGAGGAGGTAGAAATTTTCCGGCTAGCATTAGAGCCGCTGCCATGTACGATTCAGAGGGTAAGCCAGTTGGCTGGCGCTGGTTACTCTGTGATATTAGCGAACGTCAACAGGCAAAGGAGTTACTGCGCCAAGCTAATGAGGAATTAGAACAACGAGTGGCGGAACGGACAGCAGAACTTGTTATTTCCAACGTCCAGTTGCAACAAGAAATTGCCGTTAGCGAAGCTGCCCGAAGGGAACGCCAACGTGTAGAAGTTGCATTACGGCAGAGCGAAAACCTCTATCGCCAACTCGTGGAAAGCCAAACTGACATAATTCTCCGCATTGATTTGCAAGGACAGATTACCTTTGCCAACGTAGCCGCTTGTCAAACCTTCGGCTGGAAACAAGATGAGTTTTGTGGTCAGTCATTTTTCCCGTTTATTTATCCAGATGACTTACCTGAAGCGATGGAAGATATGACAATTTTAGAATCTTCATTGCATCCCTTGATTAATTGTGAGCGACGTGCATTGACAGCCAACGGTATCCGCTGGTTTCAATGGAATGCGATCGCAATTCATGATGACAAAGGAGAGGTTGTTGAAATACAAGGCGTAGGCAGAGATATTACCGAACAGAAAGCAGCGCTGCACGAACGCCAACTTGCAGAAGAAGCACTGCGCCAAAGCGAAAAGAAATTTCGCAGTTTTGCCGAAAACACCCAGGTCATCATCAGTATTGCTAGCCCAGATTCATTCCATCCCTTGTATATTAGTCCTGCTTATGAGAAGATTTGGGGTCGCTCTTGCCAAAGTCTTTACGACCAGCCAGACTCTTGGCTAGATGCAATTCATCCAGACGATCGCGATCGCGTCACCAAATCAGTAGAGCAACTACTTAGTACTAAATCTTGTTCAGTAGAATATCGGATTTTGCGACCTGATGGAGCGATGCGCTGGATTTGGAATCGGGGCTTTGCTGTCTATGATGACCAAGGAGAAGTTGACTACTATGGTTGCATTGCCGAAGATATCACCGAGCGCAAACTGGCAGAAGAGGCACTGCTCCAAAGTGAAGAAAAATTTCGCAATTATGCCGAAAACACCCACGCAGTTATCTGGATTGCCAACCTAGATTCATTTCTAACCTTGTACGTTAATCCTGCTTATGAAAAAATTTGGGGTCGCTCTTGCCAAAGTCTATTGGAGCACCCTGAGTCCTGGATAGAGAGCATTCATCCAGATGATCGCGATCGTTTAACCATTGCAGCAAAGCAAAAGTTTATTGATGAGTCCACTTCACTAGAATATCGAATTTTGCGACCTGATGGATCGATGCGCTGGATTTGGGATCGGGGCTTTGCTATGTATGATGGCCAAGGAAAAGTTCAGTACTATGGTGGCATCGCCGAAGATATCACCGAACGCAAACTGGCCGAAGAATCACTGCAAGAAAGTGAAGCGCGATTGAGTTTAGCTACCGAAGCAGCCCAAATGGGCATATGGGATCAGAACCTGATTGCCAATACGACTATTTGGTCTGCCAATATGGGGCCACTTTATGGTCTGCCAAGCGCTACATTGTGTCCAACCGTTGAAGACTATTTCAATTTAATCCATCCAGAAGACCGCGAATCTGTGATTGCGAGTAGAAATCGCATGATTGAGCAAGGAAAGGGATCTACAGAATATCGAGTTGTCTGGCCCGACGGCAGCCTACACTGGTTAAACTGCAAAGGTCAGGTCTACTATAACGAAATTGGTCAGCCGATTCGGATGATCGGCACAAATAGGGATGTCACTGAGCGCAAGCTGGCAGAACAAAAAATCTTCGAACAAGCCGCTCTCCTTGATATTGCCACCGATGCCATATTAGTTCGAGATTTCCAGTCTCAAATTTTATTCTGGAATAAAGGTGCAGAGCGGATGTACGGTTGGCTTTCTCCAGAGGTGATCGGAAAAAACCTCCAGGAGATTTTTTACCCAGAAGGAAATCAGCACCAACTAGAAAAACCACTAAAAAGCGTAATTGAATGTGGCTCGTGGCAAGGTGAGTTATGTAAAGTTACGAAATCTGGTAAGAAAATTCTTGTGGAAAGCCGCTGGACGTTAATGCGTAATTCTGCGGGAGAACCCAAATCTATCCTGACTGTTGACACTGACATCACCGAAAAGAAACAACTCGAAGAGCAGTTTTTTCGCACCCAGCGATTGGAAAGCCTTGGTACCCTTGCAAGTGGTATTGCCCACGATTTGAATAATATATTGACACCAATTTTGGCTGCGGCTCAATTGGTACAGGGAAATTTTTTCCAAGACGAGGAGCGTTCTGGACAACTGCTGGCACTTGTAGAAACCAACGCTAAACGCGGAGCAGCTTTAGTGAAGCAAGTCTTGTCCTTTGCGCGAGGATTCAAAGGAGAGCAGACAATTATCCAAGTCGAGTACCTGATTTCAGAAATTATCCAAATTGCTAAAGAGACATTTCCCAAATCTATTGAGTTTTCCACGGTGATCTCAGAAGACATTAGGGCTGTCACTGGGGACACCACACAACTGCATCAAGTGCTGATGAATCTGGTACTTAATGCCCGCGACGCTTTACCAGATGGGGGCAATATCACAATTTCTGCGGAAAATAAGTTTATTGATGAAGCTTATACCAGAATGAACCTCGATGCTAAAGTTGGGCATTATATTATGATTACGGTTGCCGATAACGGAATTGGCATACCGCCAGAAATATTAGATAGAATTTTTGAGCCGTTTTTTACTACAAAAGAGATCAGTACAAATTCAGGCCTCGGTCTTTCAACAGTGCTTGGCATCATTAGAAGCCACAATGGTTTTCTCAAAGTGTCTAGCAATGTTGGTAGAGGCAGCAAATTTGACCTGTTTTTACCAGCAGTGGAAGCAACTCAAGCGTTCAAAATAGAAGAGAAGGATCTGCTCCCAGGAGAGGGAGAATTGATTTTAGTTGTAGATGATGAAGCCCAAATTCGGGAGATTGTCACAATCATCCTGGAAAACCATAACTATCAAATACTAGTTGCCAGTAATGGCATAGAGGCGATCGCACTATATGCCCAACACAAGCATCAAATCAATGCCGTAGTGATGGATATAATGATGCCAGAAATGGACGGAATCACCGCTATTCGCACCTTGCAAAGAATGAACAAGCAGGTTCAAATTATTGCCTGTAGCGGACTTAACTCAATGGAACTCTTTGCTCAAGCTGCTGATGCTAATGTGCAAGCAGTTATATCAAAACCTTATACGGCCAGAGAATTATTGAAAAGTTTACATCATCTATTCAGAGGCTAGTAGCGCTACACCTCATTCGGAATACTCTAAAATCAATGTTTGAGATTGCTTTTCATTGCGATCGCAATGAGGTAATTTTGTCACGTTTTACCCTGCCTTCTGCTGCCTTGCCTGCCAATCTTTGTGTCCTGAGATGGATGGCAGAAAACCGGATCATTGACAAGGTAAAATTAGGACTTAATGCTGGACTATATACTAATGTAAAATGCCGCATATATTACTAGTAGATGATGAAGCACCTCTACGCGAAAGCCTAACTTACACGCTGCAAAAAGAAGGCTATACAGTGACAACAGCAGCAGATGGGCATAGTGCGATCAAACAGTTCCACAAGGAAGTACCGGATGTAATTTTGCTCGACCTTATGCTGCCGGAGGTTGGCGGCATGGAAATCTGTTGGCGAATTCGGGCATTTTCGGATGTTCCCATAGTCATGCTGACAGCAAAAGATCAAGATATTGATAAAATTTGGGGCTTGGAAGCAGGAGCAGATGATTATGTCACCAAGCCATTCAATACCCGTGAACTACTGGCACGGATAAAAGCAGTGTTGCGCCGTCGTTCTGGGGATTAGTATTAAAAATGGGCTGGTTGCCTCGCATCAAATTAAATTCCATTCATGCTAAATTGCTAGCGACTTACCTGATACTGATCACCTTGGGAACCTCCTTGATGGCAGGCTATATCCTATGGTCATTCCACGCATACTTTATGCGATCGCGGCAAATGGATTTGGATAACTGGACAGCTGCTTTGAGCGAAAGTGCAGCAGATGCTTTAGAGGCAAATAATCTGCAACGCGTAGAATTATTGGTGCGGCGGTATGGGGCACCACAAACTGTCACACTTCGTATTTTTAATCAACAAGGTCGTCTTTTAGCAACTTCTGATCCAAAGCGAGACAAACAGGTTAAAGACTGGTACAAAGTTCCCGGAGTATGGGAAGCTCTGCAAAATCGTCCGGGACAAGGGGTCGCAAAAGGAATTTTATCAACTGAAGATCGCCTCTACATCGCTAGACCAATTGTGCGTAACGGTCAGTTTTTAGGTGTGCTGCGAATGTCTATCACTTTAGATCAGCTTCAGCGTCAGTTCGCTAGGGTGATTTGGAGTGTTTTGGGAACGCTGGCGCTGACAATCTTGCTATGTGCGCTAATCAGTACTCGCTTTGCTCGGAGTCTGTCAAAACCAATTGAAACTATGCGGAACTTTGCGATTCGCTTAGGTAGTGGTCATTTTGGTGACAAGCTGATTATCCATGAAAACAATGAGTTAGATCAGTTGGCCGCAGAGTTAAACCGAATGAGTGAACGGTTGGCTTCGCTAGATCAAGAACGCCGGGCTTTTTTAGCAAATGTCTCCCACGAACTCCGCACACCGATCAGCAACGTTCAGGTAACGATAGATGCACTTAGAAGTGGCGCATACGAAGAACCACAATTGCGCGATCGCTTTTTTCAAACTATTGAGAACGAAATCAAACGCCTATCACGATTGGTTCATGATCTGCTGGATCTCGGACGCTTGGAAGCAGGAGTTACTCAACTCGAACAGCAGAATTTCTCACTGCGTGGTCTGATTAACCGTGCTGTCAGCGCGATGGAACCTCGAATGCAAGCTATTGGCGTATCTGTGCGCCTAAACGTGGTTGACCTACAACTAGAAGGCGATCCAGAGCGGCTATTACAGGCGATTTTAAATGTGCTAGACAACGCTATCAAACATTCAGTACCCAATTCTCTAGTCTTTATTTCTGGATATAGCGAGAGTAAGCAAGCAGTTGTGAAAATTCAAGACCAGGGAACAGGTATTAGTGAGGGTGATTTGCCCCGAATTTTTGAGCAGTTTTATACAACAGACCCCTCCCGTAAAGGCAGCGGTAACGGGCTAGGGTTAGCGATCGCCAAGCGCATTGTAGAAGCCCATAAAGGCAGCATTACAGCCAACAGCGTCGCCAGTCAGGGCGCAACTTTTACGATTTGCCTACCGCTAAAAGCGATCGCAAATGACCCATGACCCATGCCCCATTTCCCAATCGCTTTTAATTCGATAATTTCCTCACAAGTTCCTCAAATTATTTTCCTAAATTTAGAATGTGGGCAAAATCGGCAAAATAGGGTTAATCCAGCTGATGAATACTGTTAGGAAGATTAATGATGAGTTAGCGATCGCTGGACAAATTACACTAGACCAGCTAGAACAAATAGCTAGCGAGGGTTATAAGTCTATATTAAACCTACGTTTGCCCAACGAAATAGACTTGCTGGCTAATGAACAGGAGAAAACTGAGTTTTTGGGGTTGTACTACCTTAACGTGCCAACTAAAACTGAAGACATAAATCATGAAGGTATGCTTCAGATATATCAGACCATCACTGAATTACCCAAACCCACTCTGATACATTGTGATAATTCAATTCGTTCAGCCGCAATAGTATTGTTGTATATCGCCATCAAACAGGGCATAACATTTGAAAAAGCGCTGCAAAAAGTTATTACCTTAGGCTTGATATAGTATGAAATCACATCTGTGCATTGGTGTCAACTTAAGGTGAAAGCCAGTCTAGAAAAAGCTTTTAAAGATTTTCTCTTACCTCGTTCCCAGTCTCCGACTGGGAATGCCCGTCGTTGAGGCTGCCGCCTCTCTTGCTGGCGGCAGAGCCGCTAGGAGTAGCATTTCTAGCCTCTTGCTGGAAACGAGGTTTTAAAGGAGTTTTAGCTTAAGTTGACACGGATGACAGATGTGCGCCCCACGGGAATCTAATCTATATTCAAGATTTTTGTGAGATGGTATAACATGGTGCATTAGGCACTCATGTCATGTTTTTTAAATTAATTTATTAATTTAAATTTTTCAGCATATTTAAAACCTGAGAAGATGCTTGACCACTAGAGCTAGTCACAGAGGATTTGGTATTTACTTGGTTCTGATTTGTTGTAGATGCAGGCGAGTTTGGAAGATGGTTATTGTCTTTGATTAAACGACTGTAAGTCCGTTGGGGAATGAAATGCAGTGGATTGTAACCAACGAAACGTAAAATCAGTACACAAGCCCAGGAATATCGACCATCGGAAATGGCTTCCATCACTTGGTCTAATTGTTCTGGACTAATGGCTTTTTGAGCATTTTTCTGAGAAGGAGAAATGTGGTAGTTCATAGCTAACCCTGATGTAACTTATCTAAATCGAGGTGTATCAGTTTATCCCACAATATTCTGTTTCCTGAATTGGGTTGAACAGTATATCTGCAATACAACGACGACAGATGATAATTTTGGCAGTGACTGTTTTAGCAGCCTTTAATCTGCTTACATTTGGTTTGATTATGCTAAAACTTGCTGGATTTAATTTATTTATAGGGTGATGTTCTACTGGCGATCGCGCAAATTTCACTGTACTGCTTGACCGGGAATAGTGTTTTATGCCTGATAAGAACTAACTTATATACATAGAATAATCTCTCTTTGCCACTACTCCAGCCAAATTGGCAGTTTTTTGTTTGAATTGGGCATTGGGTTCTCGCACTCCCCCAACTTCCTGCTCTCTCTCATCCCATAGATTTGAAGTCCTCACAGCGTTTCATCCCAGAGCTAGAAGCGAGGGGTTTTCATGGTTGTATAGCATTAAAGGGGAAATGTACCTCACAGAACTGGAGAAAAATATGAGGTCGTGACCTAGCTAAAGTTCTGGAATTCGTCATCATGTATGAACTAGTTCAAGCTGTCTTCAACGGTGATGAAAAAACTGCTCTACGTCAGTTAATTTATGCGTTGAGTGCTTCAGGGAAGCGTTACTTCCTAAGAAATGAGATTTTGCTCTTCTTTGCCGATTACTGTCATCAATCCCAAAAGCCAGCCTATTTTTATTACTCTTCTGATGTTGGCAAACTGATCCAGTACACCCACGAAATAATTCTCGAAGAGGAAAGTACTTGGTTCGTAGTTCGACCCAAAATTGCTAACCAGGAAGTTTGGAAACTGACAGCCGATTTTAATAATTTCGAGCAGATGACACCTCAAGCACTGCTAGATGTGAGCGATCGCTTAGTCAATCGCTACCAACCCCACATTCTCGAAATCGACCTCCACCCCTTTTACGAAAGTTCCCCAAGAATTGACGACCCCAGAAATATTGGTCAAGGTTTAACCTTCCTTAATCGTTACCTGTGCAATCAATTGTTGGCTGACCCCCAATATTGGCTAGAAATGTTATTTCAAGCATTACAGGGGCTGCAACACGATGGAATTCGCCTGCTGTTGAGCGATCGCATTCCCTCAGGGATTCACCTAGCCAAACAAATTAAGCTAGCACTCAAATTGCTGAATCAGCGATCGCCTGATGAACCTTATGAAAAATTCCGCTTTGCTCTCCAAGAACTCGGCTTTGAGCCGGGTTGGGGTAACACTGCGGGGCGAGTCTCCGAAACCCTAGAACTCCTCGACCGACTCATTTACTCTCCAGAACCTGGCATCTTAGAAGCATTTGTAGCCCGCGTCCCCGCCGTCTTTCGCGTTGTCCTGATTTCCATCCACGGCTGGGTTGGACAGGAAGATGTTTTGGGAAGAGATGAAACACTCGGTCAAGTTATCTACGTCCTCGAACAAGCCCGCAGCTTAGAAAACGAACTGCGTGAACAAATCAAACTCGCCGGTCTTGACAGGCTGGGTATAAAACCCCATGTGATTATTCTCACCCGGCTAATCCCTAACTGTGAAGGGACATTTTGCAACCTGCGCTTAGAAAAAGTTCAAGATACTGAAAATGCTTGGATATTGCGCGTTCCTTTTGGTGAATTCAATCCCGAAATTACTAACAATTGGATTTCTAAATTTGAGATTTGGCCCTATTTAGAACAATTTGCCCTAGATGCAGAAAAAGAATTACTAGCCCAATTCCAAGGTAAACCTAATCTTCTTATTGGCAACTACAGCGACGGTAACTTAGTAGCTTTTCTTTTATCTCGCCGGATGAAAGTTACCCAATGCAACATTGCCCATTCCTTGGAAAAACCTAAATATCTATTTAGTAATTTATATTGGCAAGATTTAGAAGACCAATATCACTTCTCGGTACAATTCACTGCCGATTTGATTAGCATGAATGCAGCCGAATTTATCATCACATCCTCCTATCAAGAAATTGTTGGTACACCCGATACTGTAGGGCAATACGAGTCGTACAAGTGCTTTACAATGCCGCAGTTGTATCATGTAGTTGATGGGATTGATTTGTTTAGTCCTAAATTCAACTTAGTGCCGCCGGGAGTAAATGAAAATATTTTCTTTCCCTATAGCCGAAAAGAAGATCGAGATTCTAAACTTTGCACACAAGTCCACGACCTACTCTTTAGCCGCGAAGACCCCCAAATCTTTGGACATTTAGATCACCTTAATAAGCGACCAATCTTTGCCCTTGCTCCCATCACCTCAATCAAAAATCTCACTGGGTTAGCTGAATGCTTTGGTCAAAGTCAGGCGTTGCAAGAGCGTTGTAATCTGATCCTCTTAAGTAGTAAACTGCATCCACATGAAGCTACAAACCTAGAAGAAGCAGAAGAAATTCAAAAACTCCACGACATTATCGATCAATATCATCTCAATGGCAAGATTCGCTGGTTGGGAATGCGTATCCCTAGCAGTGAACTCGGTGAAACCTACCGAGTAGTTGCAGATTCTCAGGGAATTTATGTCCACTTTGCCCGCTTTGAATCCTTCGGTCGGTGTATTTTGGAAGCGATGATTTCCGGCTTGCCAACTTTCGCTACTCAATTTGGTGGCTCTTTAGAAATTATCGAAAACCAAGAAAATGGATTTAATCTTAATCCTACAGACTTACAAGGAGCAGCAAAGAAAATTTTAGATTTCCTTGAACAATGTGATACTCATCCTGAACATTGGCACGAAGTCTCAGAATGGATGAGTCAGCGAATTCAGAATAGATATAATTGGCATTTACATAGTAATCAATTACTACTGCTAGCTAAAATATTTAGTTTTTGGAACTTTGTTGCTCCAGAAAATAACGAAGCCAGAGATCGCTATATGGAAACCTTATTTCATCTTATTTATAAACCTAGAGCCGAAAAGATTTTGGAAAAGCACATGGGGACTAATTCGTAATTCGTAATTCGTAATTCGTAATTTGTAATGGGCTTTGCCTTTCGTCAAGAAGTAGGAGGCAGAGCCTCCAAGAATGGGTTCCCAGCCTCCAGGCTGGGAACCAGTCAAAAGATTGATTCATCCACCAAATTTCCCCATTCCCTACTCCCCAATCTCTACTTTATGCAAACAAAAGGTCGTTCTCGCCATTTTATCTACACAGACTGGATATTAATCGAAACCCAGTTTGACCCTGAACAATTGCACTCTAAAGAAACGGTATTTACAATCGGTAACGGATACCTGGGAACAAAAGGCAGTTTTGAAGAAGGTTATCCTCATGCATTGCCAGCTACTTTTATCCACGGTGTCTACGACGATGTGCCGGTGGTGTACACTGAACTGGCAAATTGTCCTGACTGGCTACCCTTGATAGTGATTGTAAATGGCGATCGCTTCCGTCTCGATCAAGGTGAGATATTGCGTTATGATCGGCAACTTGATTTACGCCACGGACTTCTTAGCCGTTACTTGCGTTGGCGCTCTCCCAGTGGGAACATCATAGACATCAGCTTTGAACGCTTTGCTAGTTTTGCAGATCAGCATGTATTGGCGCAACGCTGCCATTTAACGCCAGTAGATTTTGATGGGTTAATCGAAGTTCAGGGAAGTATCAACGGCTATCCAGAAAATCAGGGTTTTAATCACTGGGAAGGACTAGACCAAGGCAAGACCGACCAAGGAATCTGGTTGCAACGCCGCACCCGCCACTCCCGAATTGAACTCGGTATGGGCGCAAGCATGAGAATATCAGGCACTGAAGCATCTTTGCAAGTCAGTACCGCACCAGGTTATCCGACCTTGAGCACGACCTTCCTGGCGAAATCACAACAGACCGTAACGGTAGAAAAAATCGTGACAGTTTTTACCTCGCGGGAGACTGAGACACCAGTCTTAGCAGCTAGAGAAAAACTCGCGCACCTGCCAGACTACGCAACACTACTAAAAGCCAATCAGCAGGCATGGGATGAGATTTGGCAGCAAAGTGACATCCTGATTGAAGGGGATAGCACAGCTGCTTTTGGGGTTCGCTACAATCTGTTTCAGCTGCTGATTGCTGGGTCACGCCATGATGACAGAGTGAGCATTCCTGCTAAAACCCTTTCTGGGTTTGGCTATCGCGGTCATATCTTTTGGGATACAGAAATTTTTATGCTGCCCTTTTTTCTGTTTACCCAACCAGCGATCGCCCGAAACTTACTCAGTTACCGTTGGCACACCTTACCAGGAGCTAGACGCAAGGCAACTCATTACAGCTATAAAGGAGCAATGTTTGCCTGGGAAAGTGCTGATACCGGAGATGAAGTAACACCACGTTGGGCACTGGGAAATGATTTTTATGGTGAAGACGTGCGAATTTGGTGCCGCGATCGCGAAATTCATATTAATGCAGATATTCCCTACGCCGCTTGGAACTACTGGCAAGCCACTGGTGATGATCAGTGGATGCAACAGCGCGGCGCAGAGATTATTTTGGATGCCGCTATCTTCTGGGGTAGCCGGGTCGAATTCAATTCTGAGCACCAACGGTATGAAATTCGGGGAGTGATCGGAGTGGATGAGTACCATGAATTTGTCCACAATAACGCCTTTACCAATCGGATGGCGCAATGGCATCTAGAGAAAGCGATCGCAGTCTATGATTGGTTGGCTCAGAAATTTCCCGAACGGGCTACCGAACTAGAACAGAAACTCAAACTCACCCCACAAGAGCAATCACACTGGCAAGACATCATCGCCAAAATATTGTTTCTCTATGACCCATTAACAGAACTAATCGAGCAGTTCGAGGGATTTTTCCAATTAGAAGATATCAACTTAGCAGATTATGAACCACGCGATCGCTCCATGCAAGCCATCTTGGGTATTGAGAAAACTAATAAATATCAAGTAATCAAGCAGCCAGACATCTTGATGCTCCTTTATTTAATGCGGGAATCAGCAGATTTTCCCTACAACGAAAAAGCATTGCAGACCAACTGGGACTACTACGCACCCCGCACCGATATTACCTATGGTTCGTCTCTTGGCCCAGCAGTTCATGCAATTTTAGCTTCCGATTTGGGCAAATCAACCGAAGCTTACAAACTGTTTATGCAGGCGTTAATGGTGGATCTTGAAGATAACCGAGGTAACACCAGCGATGGAATTCACGGCGCTACTGCTGGTGGTGTTTGGCAAGCTGTAATTTTTGGATTCGGCGGCATTCAACTAACCGAAAATGGCCCCGTAGCCAACTCCCATCTGCCTGATGGCTGGACGCGCCTGAAGTTTAAACTGCACTGGCGCGGGAAATGGCATGAGTTCGATCTACGCAAGGGACAAGTCGCCCAAGATATAACTTGTCAACTAAAATATCTCCAACTTTCCCTCTCCTCAAATCCCCCAAATTTCCTTTCAGAAGCTTCTGAATACCAGATTTCTTCTCCTGCTCTCTCATTCCCCTCAGTCCCCAGTCCCCAATCCCGCAGCGAAATGAACCACAACCCCAACATCCAAGGATTTATCTTCGACCTAGATGGAGTGCTGACAGATACAGCAGAACTTCACTATCTAGCTTGGCAGAAGCTAGCAGATGAAGAGGGTATACCGTTTAATCGAGAAGCTAACGAAGCGCTGCGGGGTGTATCCCGTCGGGCTTCCCTGATGCTAATTATTGGGGATAGAGCGTATTCGGAAGCACAAATCGAGGAGATGATGGAACGTAAGAATCGCTACTACGTGGAATTGATCCAACACATGACACCTAAGGATTTATTGCCAGGCGCGATCGCTCTCTTGGATGAACTGCGGCAAGCTGGGATTAAAATCGGTATTGGTTCGGCTAGCAAAAATGCCCAGACAGTAATCGAGCGATTGGGCATTGCCGACAAAATAGATGCGATCGCTGACGGTTATAGTGTACAGCAACCCAAGCCAGCACCCGACCTATTTTTGTACGCAGCCAAGCAGCTAGGACTCGAACCAGAGCAATCTGTAGTTGTAGAAGATGCCGCAGCAGGCGTTGAGGCAGCTCTAGCCGCTGGTATGTGGGCAGTAGGACTTGGCCCCGCTGAACGAGTTGGAGCCGCTCATGTTGTTTTGCCTAGCCTAGCAGGCATTACATGGGCAGATTTAAGAGTCAAATTAAGCAATATTGCCAGACAAAAACATTAAACACAGAGCCGCCGAAGTGCAGCAATTAGTGTGTGGGGTGCAATAACTTTGGGAATCGTAACTAATTATCCGCAGATGATATTACTGTTAACTGTTAAACTCCAAAAGCTAAGATCGTCTAAGTAGGAAATCTAAACAAAACCAAATTTTAGATATCCAAATTAGGAGTAGAAGCGTGAATTTGGGCGATTTAGCCTTACAGATAGAGGATATGCGTAAGCGCGTCGCCCTTTTGCAACGCCAGAGTGAACAGGAAAAAGCACAGGAAGAGATTGAACTCATTACCGCAGTATTAGAAGAAGTCCACTTAGCTTTAGAAGAATTGCAAATAGCGAATGAAGACCTACAGCAGCAGAATGAAGAGTTATCCCATACTCAAAAGGACTTGGTAGCACAACGTCAACGCTACCAGGAATTATTTGAGGAAGTACCAGACGCTTATTTTGTGACTGATACAAAAGGAGTAATTCAGGAAGCTAACTCAGCCGCCACTACTCTACTAAACATTTCCAAGAGTTTCCTGTTGGGCGAACTCTTAGAGATTTATGTGGTTGAGAAAGAAATAATTGCTTTTCATCTGAAACTAACTCATCTGCGCGATCGTGCCGAAATCCCCGACTGGAAAATGCAAGAATGGGAAGTAAACCTGCGACCACGTGACAGAACGCCAATTATTGCTGCGGTTAAGGTGGTTGCTATCCGTAATCAACAAGATAGCTTAGTCGGTTTGCGCTGGATATTGCGGGATATTAGCGAAAGCAAGCGAACCCAAGCCAAGCTGCAATGGGCAGAACAGGCGATGCGCCAAGCGCTTGCCAAAGAAAGGGAGTTTAGTGAACTTAAATCCCGCTTGCTCACCATCACCTCCCATGAGTTTCGTACTCCTTTGGCTACTATCCACTCTTCTGCGGAATTACTAGAATATTATCGCCATCTATGGAGCGACGAGCGACAACTGATTCACCTGCGTCGTATTCAAACATCAGTTATGCACATGACCCAGTTGTTGAATGATGTATTGGTGCTGAGTCAGGATGAAACAGGCAAGTTAGAGTTTAATCCAACACCCTTGAATTTGGTGGAATTTTGCCGCGATCTCTTAGAAGAATTACAACAGAGCGATCGCTCACAACATGCGATCGCTTTTAGCAGTGAGTGCCAATGCACACAAGCTAACTTAGACGCTAAACTACTACGGCAAATCTTGAGTAATTTACTCTCGAATTGTCTAAAATACTCTCCCATTGGCAGCACAGTTAAGTTTTCTGTCACCACTGCCAACGATCAAGCTATATTCCAAACTCAAGACTCTGGTATTGGTATTCCCCCTTGTGACATTGAACACATCTTTGAACCCTTCCATCGCGCTAGTAATGCAGGTAATACCCCAGGAATGGGATTAGGGATGTCCATCGTCAAGCAGGCTGTAGATTTACATGGCGGCGAAATTTTTGTCGAAAGTGCGATCAGTGCGGGAACTACCTTTACAGTCATCCTGCCATTTTCGATACATTTCCATGTATAGTAGCTTGCACTAATGCTGCTTTTATCTCTCATTGGTTTGCTTTTGAATGTTGTTGCCTTCCAATCGATTTAAACTAAGACAGAGTAATCCTTTAAGTCAATTTCCGCTCAGAAAGACTGTACAATAATCAATAACTTTTATTTATTGAATTAAAAATAAAAAGTAATTGCTGCTATGTTCAAAGGTATTTAAAGTAGAGTTAGCCGGTCAATAATAAGTTGATTGTAAAGTTTTTCTTAACAATAGCTTAGGGAAACAAACTCAAGGACTTTGTATATTTAAGTGTGAGTTTAAAATATTACGCCTGTGGTCATCTCTAACAAATCAGAATACGCACTTCTAGCCCTGTTAGAGTTAGCAACCTGCTACCCTAACGGAGAAGCCCTGCAAATTCGAGAAATAGCGGTCTTACAAGACATACCAAACCGATATTTGGAACAACTTCTGGCAACACTAAGACGTGGAGGTTTAATTAAGAGTATACGCGGAGCCAAAGGTGGCTATGTTCTGGCACGAGATCCTGGAAAGATTACAGTGTTGGATGCTTTTAGCTGCATGGAAGGATCAGATATTGTTGTATCTGATTGTGAGCCGACTCACAACACGGTAGAAGGTGAGCTAATTCAGGAAGTCTGGCAGGAAGCACGTCAGGCTGCTAACTCCGTTTTAGAAAAATATACACTCCAAGACCTTTGCGAACGAAGATCAATGCGAAAGCAGAAGGAACTCATGTATTACATTTAGTATGAAAGTAGTAATCTGTGAGGCTGTTATATGCCTGAAGACAATTCTCAACAGCCCATAAATAGTGCCGCTACTCTTGTAGAGAGTTATGCAGCAGGAAAACGGGACTTTAGTAAAGCAGAACTGGGTAATGCTGATTTACAAGGCATTAACTTGAAAGGTTCTGACCTCAGTTATGCTGACTTGAGTGAAGCTAATTTGAGTGGCGCTAATTTAAGGGGAACTGATCTTAGCTTTGCCGATCTGGGTCAAGCTAATCTGAAGGATGCTGATCTGAGGGGAGCATTGTTAATGTCAGCTAATCTCCGCCAAGCCAATCTCAAAGGAGCGAACCTGGAAAAAGCAGACTACGATCGCAGCACCCATTTTCCCCAAGATTTCGACCCAGCCAAAGCGGGTATGCAGATTAAATTTAAAGATTGATTAAATTAAATTGAACGATCGTACTTGCCTCAAGATAGAAGATATTTCTCCTAAAAGAGTTGTATTTTGGTAAAAAAGCCTATCTATGAGGTTGACAATGGAGGCGAAAAGTGAAACTCCCAACCGACGCGCACCACTAATTACTGCTGGAATTTTTCTTGGTGTGGGTCTTGGAGGGTTTATTGATGGAATTTTACTGCATCAGCTCCTCCAGTGGCATCACATGCTCAGTAACATTCGACCTCTGAACAACACGGCGAATATAGATTTGAACATGGTATGGGATGGATTATTTCATGCCTTGGATTGGGTATTCACCGTGATAGGAGTTGTCTTACTATGGCGTGCTGGAGGGCGTGATGATGTTCCTTGGTCATCACAGACCTTTATAGGATCAATACTGATTGGGACTGGGTTGTTTGACTTGGTTGAAGGTTTAATTGACCACCAAATTCTCGGTATCCATCATGTGAAACCAGGTCCAAATGAGTTAGCTTGGGATCTGGGATTTCTTGCATTCGGTGCGCTACTTGTTGTTATTGGCTGGATAATGGTAAAAAAGTCAAGAGTCATTAGTTATTAGTCATTGGATATAAGTTATTCCCCCTTATCCCTTTCTCCCCTTGTCCCCAGTTCCCCAC
>NZ_WBKL01000196.1:0-55368 GCF_015714705.1 Nostoc sp. NZL
CCCTTGTCCCCAGTTCCCCACTCCCCCCTATGCCTACAGATACTTTTGAAAAAACTAGCTGGAGTTGGCAGTTGTCTCAATTCCAACAACAAGTGGGAGAATGGTGGGAATACCAGTTTTACCGCTTTGAAAAGGCTTTGCCAGAATTGCCTACTGGATGGTCGATTAGCCCAAGGCTTGGTGAGTTGCTGAAATTCCTGTTTTGGCTGGTAGTAGGCTTATTTATAGCTTGGGTGGGTTGGCGATTATGGCGAGAATTCAGTCCTTATCTATATTCTTGGCTGAATAGAAGTGGCAATCTCACTGATTTTCGCGTAAAAGCTGGCTCTAGTGAAGCATCCGTAGCTCTTTTGTTGGAGCGATCGCAACAATTTTACCGTCAAGGTAACTACCGTGAGGCTTGCCGTTGTATTTATTTAGCGATGTTGCAGCAGTTGCATCAAAATGCGATCGCACCCCACAAACTCAGCCGCACAGATGGAGAATATCTGCAATTGCTGCGATCGTCTGTGACTCCCATACAGCCTTATGAAACTTTAATTACTACTCACGAGCAATTATGTTTTGGTAATGCCGAGATTTTGCCAGATAATTATGAGCAATGTCGGCAAGCTTATCGGGAAATTTCCCCAGAATGAAGAGAACGTGGGGACGCGGGGATGAGGATACTCAATGCATATATACTTTAAAAAATCAATAATTTTAGTAAAACTTAATATAAAACTAAGAAAAAGCGAGAGATAAGCATAAACACTTATCCTCGCTTTTTGATTACCTAAGCTGTGAGAGTTGCGATCGCCTGATCCACAGCTTCTAAGGCAGTGTTGACTTCTGCCTCTGTAACAATCAGCGGTGGCACAAACCGGATTACTTTTGGCCCGGCTGGTACGAGTAATACGCCCTCGTTGATGGCAGCATTGACGACATCGGCTGCGGTTAGCGCAATGTCGGCTCGCAACTCCAAACCGTTGATTAAACCCCAACCCCGAACTTCGCTAATGTGTTGAGGATATTTCGCTGCGATCGCTCTCAATCCAGATCGCAATTGTTCACCCCTATCTTGCACATTCTGCAAAATATTTTCCCGTTCTAATGTCTGGCAAACACTGAGCGCTACACCACACACAAAAGGATTGCCGCCAAAGGTGCTGGCGTGTTCCCCTGGTTGAAAAACATCACAGAATTTCTTGCTCATCATTGCGCCAATGGGAATACCGCCACCTAAGCCTTTGGCACTGGTGAAAATATCCGGTTCAACGCCGAGATGTTCGTAAGCCCATAATTTGCCACTGCGCCCCATACCAACTTGCACTTCGTCGAAAATCAACAAAACGCCAGTTTCGTCGCAAATCTGCCGGAGCTTTTTGAAGTAGGCAACATCTCCCGGACGCACACCGCCTTCTCCCTGCAATGGCTCAATCAGAATTGCTGCTACACGGTAATCGCCTTCATCTAACTCGCTAATCGCCACTTCCACAGCGTTAATATCGTTGTAATTTACGTAGTGGAAACCAGGAACCAAGGGATCAAAATATTTTTGATACTTTGGTTGTCCCGTGGCGGTAATCGTTGCCAAAGTCCGTCCGTGGAAACTGGCATTGGCGGTTAAAATAATTGGTTTTTCAATGTCTAATACTGTGTGGGCATATTTCCGCGCCAGTTTAATTGCGGCTTCGTTAGCTTCAGCTCCAGAATTGCAGAAAAATACGCGATCGGCACAAGAATGATCAACGAGCCATTTTGCTAATTCACCTTGTTCAGGAATGTAGTACAAATTAGAGACATGGTGCAGCTTCTGGATTTGGCGTGTTACCGCTTCTACCATAACTGGGTGGGCGTGTCCTAAAGTACAAGTGGCAATTCCCGCTACAAAGTCCAGATATTCACGCCCCTGTGTATCCCAAACTCGGCATCCAGCACCCCGTTCTAGGGCTAAGGGAAACCGGCCGTAGGTAGACATGACAGCTTCATTAAAGCTATCTGCATCAAAGGGGCTAGATGCTACAGACCCTGAATCTGGGGGGATGCTGGCTTGGTCAACGAGAGTTTGTAGGCTCACTACCGCTCCTCCTGAGAGTTTTTCATCATATAGTTATTTACTAGTTTCCTAGAAATCCCTAAAAATTACTTTTTATTTAGCACAACTCGTACTTCCTCTTAAGCTAACGCTTATATAACCTCAAAGGCATAGCGGTGGTGAAAAAACTTTGTACTCAACACTTGAACAAGAGGATGAGCGACAGACAATTTGCATAGGCTCTCATTAGTACCGATGGGCAGTCGGGAATCCAAAGCGCCTATACAGATGGTTTGCCGGGGGTTGAGATGTCTCAATCTAGGTCAAAGTCGAAATCCCGTAAGAGAATAACTAGGAAATCTAAAAATCACTTTTTAGAAGCTCCCTCCTTCAGGGCAAAGAGATGTCACTGTTCTGTGATTTTCAGTTCATCAATATTCCAAAAAGTTGGCCCCAAGGCAGAAAACTTGATGGGATTGACACGTTCACGCACCGCCTGAAACGAGATTGGATTCACAAGGCAGAATATCGGTAACTGTTCAGCAACGATTTGCTGAAATCTGTCATAAATCGCCTTGCGCTTGCTCTGGTCTAGTTCTTTGACTCCTGCGTCAAAAAGACTGTCAATTTCTTTCTCCCATTCAGAAACTACCCATCCTTGGAGTGGGGGTTTTCCTGGTGGAGCACCTTGGTTGAACTGATGAAATGAGCCTTGACTAGTCCAAAATAAAGATAGAAGATTAGGTTCAACATCTGCGCCGGGAACACCAAACGCACCTACATAACAATCCCAATCTCGACGAGAGAGCAGCTTTTGCAATACTACGTTAAAACTGACTACCTGCATATCTGCTTTGATCCCAATTTGACTGAGGTCTTGTTGGATTTGAACTGCGGCATCGATTCTTGATTGATCTTCCGATTTCACCAAGAGATTGAATTGCACCCGATTTCCATCTTGGTCTAACAGTTCTTTTTGGGAGTTGTACCTAAACCCAGCCTCTAACAACATCTGCCTAGTTTTCTGGGGATTATAATCATAAACTTTTAGTCCTGCTGCTGGGGACAAGTAATAGGGACTTTGAACAGCAATTGGCGAATGTTGGATTTCACCTAAACCGCGATAGATATTAGTTTTCATTCGGTTGCGGTCAATGGCATAGGCGACTGCTTGCCTAAAAACTAAGTTATTAAACCATCGAGATTTAATTGGGTCTATAAAAGGCTTACCTTTGCGATCGCGACCTTGGTTGAGATTGAAACCTACAAAGCTAAAACCCGCAGTAGTCCCACCATTGTAAATAATGTATTTGCCTCGCTTTTCCTCTTTCTTGAGTAAGCCAAATACTGCTGGTGTCACATTTAAATTATCCAGTTCCCCTGAGCGAAATCTGAGTAACTGATTTTCGGTAGAAGCAATAATTTGCCAGACAATACGTTCAATATAAGGCTGAGGATTTTTTTGAACATCTTTGCGCCAGTAATAGGGGTTGCGTCGTAAAATCACCCGTTCAGCAGGAGTATAGCTTTCTATTTTGTAAGGCCCATTGGAGATGATTTTTTGCGGATCAGTATTGGTTCCCCACATTGAAAGAAACTGAGGATTACCATTGGCATCATTGGATAATACAGAAGAACGCAAGGCATGAGCAGGCAAAATTGCTAGTCTTTCGGCGTATCTCAAAAAAGGGGAAAAAGGTTCCACAAAAGTAAACTCAACTCGCAGATCATCTAGTTTCTGTACTGATGGGAAAGTTTCTGTGTTACCAATACGTAAAAAATCTCTATATAAAGTGGGAATTTTTTTATTAAGATAAATGTCTCGATAGGTAAAGACTACATCATCCGCCGTGAGAGGTTCACCATCTGACCATTTCAACCCTGTTTTTAATGTAAAAATAATTCGCTTTTTATCGGCAGAGATTGACCAAGATTCTGCTAGTCCAGGCTCCAACTTTGTAGTAATAACATTCTCATCGATCAATCCCTTGTAAATTAAAGGAAAAACACTATAGGGAGAGTCATTAATGGCATAGTTAAAAGTAGTCGGATCACTTAGCGAAACTAAAACTAATTGAGCTACCTTAGATGCTTTGCTTTTCATCTGTGTCGGGTGACAGCTTGTGAGCAAAAAACAACAAGATAGCAGCAAACCAACTACCAAATTCAGAGGTCGAACAACAGCAGCAATCATCTCTAGTTATTTACCTTACAGCTACTATCTACACATTACAGTATGGTGATTGAGCAGTTAATAGCTGGGGCGATGCCTGCGGCGAGCAAGGCCTACGCACTGGGCAGTGTTTTCAGATGGTTTTACCAATGCTGTTTTGGGGCAGCTATAAGGTAGTTTTAGTCTCAATACTGTTCGGTTAAGGCAAGAGATGCGATGAATCGCCGTCTCTACAATAATCAGTCTTTCGTCTTGACGGCGATTTATCGCGTCTTTGTGATGATTTAACTAACTAGTTTTCTTTGTAGGAATTGAGCCATTGGTTAATCCTCAAAGTGAAACTGATATAAGCCGAAATTCAGGACAGAGGAGGCAAGAGGAACCCACGTATAGCCGCTTACTGCAAGTCAATTTCATTAATTTTACATTGCGTAACTTAGTTTGATTTCTTCTTGCCCAGTTACTTAGTTTCAATATACTAAAAAGGACGAATGCTAAAAAGTTAGCAGAAAACTAGAAAAATTAGGCTAGAAGTACTATTGTTACCTCATTTTCAACACTTGAGCAAAAATATCGACGTATCCAAAAGGAGTTAATGACAGGGGCGATCGCTCTTGGCGGTGTTTTCTTCATTGGCACTTTGTGGTACTCGTTAGTGGAAGGCTGGTCATGGGAAGATGCAGCTTACATGACAGTCATTACCTTAGCCACTGTGGGATATAGTGAGACGCACCCACTGGGTAGCCGAGGACGATTGTTTACAATTGCCCTGATTTTGTTGGGTGTAATGAATATCGGTTACATTGTCAACAGATTTACAGAAGCGATTATTCAAGGCTACTTTCAAGAAGGAATTCGGCTACAGCAACAGAGGCGGTTAATGGAATCCCTAACAGAACACTACATCATTTGTGGATTTAGCCGGACTGGTCGTCAAATTGCCAAGGAATTTCGGGCAGAAGGTGTACCTTTTGTGGTGATTGATTCAGACATGGAATCTATACAAAGGGCGCAGATGGAAGGTTACACAGCATACCAAGGTGATGCTACTCTAGATGACACACTTCTGAAAGTTGGCGTTGAACGGGCGATTTGTATCGTTGCAGCCCTTCCTTCAGATGCGGAAAATTTATATATTGTTTTATCAGCAAAAACTCTGAATACAGGAATTCGGGCGATCGCACGGGCAAGTACAGAAGAAGCTTTGCAGAAGTTACAACGCGGTGGCGCAGATGAAGTGATTTCTCCCTATATTACTGGTGGAAAGCGGATGGCTGCTGCGGCACTCAGACCCCAAGTATTGGACTTTGTAGACGGGATTTTGACAGGTGCAGACCGTCAATTATATATGGAAGAATTTTTACTCGACCCGGCTTTTTGTCCCTTTGTGGGTCAGAGTTTGCAAAAAGCGAGATTGCGATCGCAATCTGGGGCATTAGTTCTGGCAATTCGCCGTCTTGATGGGACTTTAATCGGTGGCCCCACTGGTGATACGGTTCTAATGTCGGGAGATCGGCTAATTGGTATGGGTACAGCTGAACAGTTGCGTAGCCTGAATCAAATTCTCGGCCCGATTAATTCCAAGCAACTACGGCGACCGAAAAATAGCTGATATTAGGGACTTCCAAATAAAAAAATATACCATCGCTATAGAGGCAGGGGGCAGGGAGCAGGGAGCAGGGGGAGGGATAGTCGTAGTGAAGTCCAGAAATTGGATAATTTAATTTCTGGAAGTCCCTTATTTTTCCTTATTGACAGCCGAATCTCTGCAAATAGCATTTAATAGTTTAAGCCTCCTCTAGCCACTGCAAAATACTAGCCTTGCTCTCTACCAAACCTTTGTATACTAAAGCTTCTGGTGCCATAGACTGAATTGCAGCATACAGCTTAGACCTTAACACTGGGTTTTTTCTCACTACACCACAATCTCTAAAGTAAGTACGAATAGTAAAAAGTGCAGCTTCATACTCCGGTAGTCCCCAAATTACTTGGCGCTCAATTCGCAGATAAAGCTGAGGATGCTGTGAATCAAAGCTTCTACCTTGCCATTTACTAACTGACACACCAGGCGGCGGTTCGGGATGGTGGTTAAGGCGGGTGTCGGTACTCAAGCCCCAAGCAAAGCGCACCATTGGTTTGTGGGTAATCATTGTATTAGCGATCGCACCTGCACGCCGATTAATTTTTTCCATACCAGCCACAGGTGCATGTATCGTAGCGAAATCTCTACCAATTTTCTCCTCAGCTGACCAGTGATTGGGATAGCAGAGATGAACTGCACTCAGCCAGTTCCTACCATCAGCAGATCGGCAGATAATTGTCAGGTCTTCTTGTACCTGTGCTGCAAGTGCATCAAGAGTAGAGGCGTAAGCTGGAAAAACTGGACTACCTTGAACTTGCTGTAATTGCCAATCTGCATCTAGGTAAAAAGTTTCTCCGGTCAGTTGGCTATGAAATTTCAGGATGTTATCTATTGACTTTTGACAGTTAAAATGCTGTGGGTGTTCTTGGGTGAGGCGATTAATTATTAAACGAGCGATCGCACCTGCTACAGTCTGAGAATAATTGCAGGTTTGATAGTACTTGTTCAACCGTTCCGCACGGGCTAAAAGTTTAATCTGACGGTAGTGGGTAAAATCATCATCAATTTGAAATACCTGCTGATCAGCCTGAGTATTACCAAAACAGAAACCAAAAGGCATCATCCCCGGCTTGACTTCGTAGCGTCCACTCATGAGAGGGAAATACCAAGCTGCACTATTAGAGGCTTCGACTGTCCTAGCTTCCTGGAACAAGTTGTCTAGAGACACAGATTATATAATGCTGGTTTTTTATTCTCCTCATTTCCAATATATATGAAGGAATGAGGGAGATCAGGAAGAAATAACCAATGACTAATGACTAATAATCAATTTCTTTCCACCCATGTATAGATGCTATGCCTTTTGTAACCCATTCGATCACAATTGGGGGAGCTTCTGATATCAAGATGCTAGGATAAACTGCTGCACCCCAATCGGGATGCACTAACACACGGCATTGATTTTTAATCACTGGATAGTTGAGCAAAGCTTTGACAACTGCTGTGTCATCGTGGGGAATTGCTCCGGGATGAGACAGTAAAGGATAGCCTGTACGAGGGTCAATCAAGTCTGTTAAATAGCCGCGATCGCGCAGATTAAATGCCAAATCACAGCCAAATCTCATAAACTTTTCTCGCAGGCGTTCTTTCTCTGACTCTACTTCTGCTGTTTTTTCGACTAATTGATAACGCGATTGTTGTAAGACAATCACTACTCGTAAAAATGGCTGCCGTTTCCAATCTGGTAATATCCGTTCGCAGTTGGCACAGATATATTGACTGGGAGCATGAATTGAAATTTGAACCGCTTGTCCCGTTTCGCCAACTAAATTAATGGGACAGGCTTGCTCCGAAGTGTAAACTTTGGGATAGTTCACTAAATTGATTCGGCTTATACAAGTTTTTTAATTTAATCTACGGTATAGATGATACCTCTTAAAAGTTCAGAAAAATCATCAAATTTATATAATATGTTACTTTTTTTGGAAGTAGTTACTAATAATTTGAGAATTTTAATCCGAACTTTATCCTTTATTAACCTGTTTTAATGGGATTTGCTGCGATCGCTGTAGGCATTGGCATAAATGCAGTGGGTAGTAGACAAGCGATGCCTATGGCGGGCTACGCCTACGCTCCTGAAATATGTTTGAGCAAAATCCCAAAAAATGACTTCCATCTCAGACGATTTGCAGTCAAAACCAAAATGGTATAACTGTCAGCAAAGCTGGAGTAAACAGGCTTCTGGTGAAGTAAAGCGTGTCGAAGTTTTACTCAAAGGTGAGCAAAAAAAACAAAGTAATCTTATCTGCTTGGAAAAAGTTAGAGCTATTAGCCTACTTTCCATAGCACCCAATTAATTGAGTTTTAAAGAATTCACCGGCACTTCATCCCAAGAATCCACTGTCCGCAATTGTGCTACCCAACCTGCTGCCTTTTGCGTCTCGGTCAAATTATTCTGAAAGGAATCATGGCACTCTTTGGCTTGAGATTCATTACAAGTGGCAATACAGGCATGAATCATCCCAGATGGATCAATTTGCTCATTTACCCAAATAATCATGAAATATTTCCTCAAGAACTGTAGCGAAAAAACCTATTCGTTATTTTAGAATACTATTAGAGTCAAGAATTCCAGAGCAAAATTGGTAACAAGTAGCAAACTAATCCCAATTACCGATTATTAATTTACATTAACCAGTTCCGCTTCATCTGGTAGGCACATGGGATTTATTTCCTCTTTCGTAGCGGCGGCGGTAGAGTAATTCTAACTGTCCACCATATTCTTGAATCCAGGCAATCTGGCGCTGGTACAGTCCTCGGAAGGTATTTGCAAATAAAAGTGTAAAAATTGCCACTACCAACCCTGATGCTGTGGATACTAAAGCTTCACTAATTCCAGATGTTACACCTGTTGTTTTAGTACCTCCCACATCTCCGATATTTAGAGAGGCAAAGGAGTTAATTAATCCTAAAACAGTGCCGAGAAGTCCCAACAGAGGAGCAAGACCAATAATTGTCTCAAAAATATTTTGGGAGCGCTTGAGTAAAGGGATTTCGGCTTGTGCTTCACTTTCTAATGCCAAACGAAATTCCTCTGGTGTAGGCTCTTCCAATTCTAAAGCTGCTAAAAAAATTCGAGCAATCGGTAAATCAGTATTTTTCTGTAATTTATCTAAAGCACCAACTACATTATCAAGGCGATAAAGCTGTAGCACCTCTCGCACTACCTTGTTTTGCCGATTATTTATCCTTACCCAAAAGATGATCCGTTCGATAATCAGCGCTACTCCTAACAAAGAGAACGCTAGCAGAGGCCACATGACCACGCCACCTGCTGTAAACAGATTACTAATTTCCATTTATTATTTTTTAACTCTCCAACAACGCTAGGTTAACAGATCGTTGAAATGGAGCAGTTTCAGGCTGCATTGTAGCTACAGCAACTTTTGGGCTATCCTCAGTTTGGCCGATCGCGATCGCGGATTCTGACTAATTTCCTCTTCTTGAGCAATAATCGGTTTTTTTGTCAATACCTTTAATAAAGGTGAATTTCTTAAGCCGTGTTTCACCGGACGGTCTTCCAAACTGTGAAAACTGATAATCGCAATTCTGCCACCAGGGACAAGGGCATTTGGCGCTTTATCCAAAAAGGTTTCTAGAGATTTTAACTCATCGTTGACGACAATTCGCAGAGCTTGAAAAACCCGGGTAGCCGGGTGAATTCTCCCATAACGGTATTTCGGGGGAACTGAAGAAGCGATCGCATCAGCTAATTCTGTAGTCGTGTGCAACGGTCGTCGTTCTACAATACGACGAGCAATGCGCCGCGATAATCTCTCTTCACCGTACTTAAAGAAAATATCTGCTAATTCTGGCTCATCCCAATTATTAATCACATCAGCAGCAGTTAGCGATCGCCCTCGATCCATTCGCATATCCAAATTTGCAGCTTGGCGAAAGCTGAAACCCCTTTCTGCTTGATCTAAATGGTAAGAACTCACCCCCAAATCGGCTAAAATACCATCGAAAGTGTTAGGGGGGAACTGGTAGTCAGCAAAATTGCTATAAATAAATTGTACGCGATCGCCATATTCAGCTAAATTCTTCTGCGCCGCTGCTAAAGCTTCTTCATCTTGGTCAACTGCCGTTATCCGCACATCCGCCGCAGCTTCTAAAATTAAGCGACTGTGACCACCACCGCCTACCGTCACATCTAAATAATGTCCGCCTGGACGCACCGCCAAACCCTCAGTTACCTCCCGTCCCAAAACGGAAATATGAGAAAAAGCCAGTTCTTCTAAATCTAGCGGTGTTTGTAAATCTGATTTCATCTTTAAATTTCAATTTTATTTTTATTTTTGTTTCTATTTGGTAAGACTTACACCAAAAACCTCTTAAACTCCTATTCCACCGTGTCCTTTGCATCCTCTCTGGTTCGATTTAATTCCTGTTTAGCACTTATTCCCAATCACCAACATCAGGATTTTAAATGCAAAAAGAGATTAGATGAAAAAAAACCTGTGCCTCAATCCCTTGCATATCAAGCTTCCCTATAATAATTGAAGAGGTGCAACGAAATGAAACATCAATTACAACATCTTCGCTGCTATCCTCTCTCCAACATAACCCTGTAGAGTCAAATTTATATAGATTGCCCCTACAAACCTCATTTTGGCAGACTAGATAAATCGGCTGTGGTTGGCATCTAGGCGGTTCAATTCAAAATTTTCACGAACGGAGAACACGAAATCTATGACCAGACTAGAAACCCGCACTGAACCAATGGTGCTAAACATGGGGCCACACCACCCCTCAATGCACGGGGTTCTGCGGCTAATCATGACTCTGGATGGCGAGGATGTCGTTGACTGTGAACCAGTTATCGGCTATTTGCACCGGGGAATGGAAAAAATCGCCGAGAACCGCACTAATGTAATGTACGTCCCTTACGTTAGTCGCTGGGACTACGCGGCGGGAATGTTCAACGAAGCCGTCACTGTCAACGCCCCAGAAAAACTTGCAGGTGTCGCTGTCCCCAAACGTGCAAGCTACATCCGCGTCATCATGCTGGAGTTGAACCGCATCGCTAACCACTTGCTATGGTTTGGCCCCTTTTTAGCTGACGTAGGCGCTCAAACTCCCTTCTTCTACCAGTTCCGGGAACGGGAGATGATTTATGATTTGTGGGAAGCTGCCACAGGTTATCGGATGGTGAATAATAACTACTTCCGTGTTGGTGGAGTAGCAGCGGATTTACCTTACGGTTGGGTAGATAAGTGTCTGGAATTCTGCGACTACTTATTACCTAAAGTTGATGAGTACGAACGCTTAGTAACTGATAACCCCATTTTCCGGCGACGCGTTGAGGGTATTGGTACTATCACCCGTGAAGAAGCAATTAACTGGGGACTTTCTGGCCCAATGTTACGCGCTTCTGGCGTGCAATGGGATTTGCGGAAAGTTGACCATTACGAATGCTACGACGATTTCGACTGGGATGTGCAGTGGGAAACCGCCGGTGATTGCTTTGCCCGTTACGTAGTGCGGATGCGGGAAATGCGTGAATCTGTGAAGATTATTCGCCAAGCAATTAAAGGACTTCCTGGCGGCCCTTACGAAAATCTGGAAGCAAAACGTTTAGCCGCAGGTAAAAAATCCGAGTGGGACGCATTTGATTACCAATTCATCGGTAAAAAAGTTTCCCCTACTTTCAAGATTCCCAAGGGTGAAATCTACGCCCGTGTAGAAAGTGGTAAAGGTGAATTGGGAATTTATTTGGTTGGCGATGATAACGTCTTCCCTGCACGGTGGAAGATTCGCGCCGCAGATTTCAACAACCTCCAGATTGTTCCACATTTACTGCGCGGCATGAAGGTTGCAGATATTGTGGTGATTCTCGGTAGTGTTGACGTAATTATGGGGTCTGTAGATAGGTAGAAAATATCTATCGAAGTATTTTTAGAGCAGTTGTATTACAGTGCAACTGCTCTTTTTTTATGGCATAGAATAAAGACCTAACCCTCAGCCCCTTCCCTTGTAGGGAAGGAGAGCATTTCTTCCTTCTCTTCCTTCTCTTCCTTTGCGTACTTTGCGTACTTTGCGTCCTTAGCGGTTCGTTAAAAAATTTACTTTGACAAAGCGTTAAGCCTTAACTGAACCGTATTGGTATTTAAACGGTGTTCACTAATCTGGCTGGAAAAAATTTTTACTCATATAACATAGGTACGAAATATTGATGAGTTTTAAATAATGCCCCGGATATTTGACAATATTGATTTACAACTACTATCGATTTTACGAGAAACCCTCAAAGTCTCTTATCGCGCAGACTTTTGTGTTGGCTACTTTAACCTCAGAGGTTGGCGAAGAATTGATGATTTAATCGAACAGTATGTTGGTAGTGAAAATGCTTGTTGTCGTTTGCTAATTGGGATGCAAAGCTTACCCAGTGATGAAGTTCATGCAGCATTTTCCCTTGGTAGTGGTGATGGACGGATTGATAACAGTAGCATTGTGCGGTTTAAAAAACGTATGGCGTTGGAATTTCGCCAGCAGTTGACTATTGGTGCGCCGACTAATCAGGATGAAGCGGGGTTGCGGCGGTTAAGTCATCAGCTAAAAACTCAGAAAGTAATTATTAGACTGTTTCTTCGTCATTCTCTCCACGCCAAGTTATATCTTGTATATCGTAATGACCCCAACGCTCCAACTGTGGGATTCTTGGGTAGCAGTAATTTAACCCTTCCCGGACTGGCGAAACAGGGGGAGTTGAATGTTGATATTTTAGATCACGATGCGTGTAATAAACTGCAAAACTGGTTTAGCGATCGCTGGCAAGATTACGGTTGTGTAGATATTTCCCAAGAATTGGCGGAAATTATTGACCAGAGTTGGGCTAGGCAAGAGCTAGTTTCACCTTACTACATCTACCTGAAGATAGCTTACCACTTATCCCATGAAGCGATCGCAGGACTTTCAGAATTCCGTATCCCCCGCGAATTTAACAACTTATTTGATTTCCAAAAAGCCGCCGTACAGCTAGCAGCCCGTCATGTAACTAGGCGTGGTGGCGTATTAGTGGGTGATGTGGTTGGTTTGGGTAAAACTTTAGTTGGAACCGCCCTTGCCAAGATATTACAAGAAGATTGTTTTTTAGAAACACTGATTATTTGCCCAAAAAACTTGGTGTCAATGTGGCAAGAATATGTAAATAACTATCGGTTACTTGCCGAAGTTATGCCAATTAGTCAAGTACAAAATAAGTTACCAAAACTCCGTCGTTACCGCGTTGTGTTAATTGATGAAAGTCACAACTTACGGAATCGTGAAGGCAAACGTTATCGAGCAATTACAGAATATATTGCTACTAACGAAAGTAAATGTATTTTATTATCTGCGACTCCATACAATAAAAGTTATCTTGACCTTTCCGCCCAACTGCGGCTATTTGTGCCAGAAGACCAAGATTTAGGATTAAGACCAGAAGCTTTAATTAATGAACTTGGTGGCAGTTCGATAGGAGAATTAGAGTTTATTAGAAAGCATCAATGTTCTGTGCGTTCTTTAGCTGCCTTTGAAAAAAGTGAACACCCTGATGACTGGCGAGAATTGATGAAGCGTTACATGGTGCGACGCACTCGCTCTTTTATTAAGGATAATTATGCCCACACAGATGAAACAAGGCGGAAATATTTAGAATTTGCTGATGGGAGACGTTCTTATTTTCCCCAGCGTCTACCTCGGAGTCTCAAGTTTCCTCTCGAAGGTTCTGACACTGACTTTTATTCTCGGCTTTACTCTGGGTTAGTCGTAGAAGTAATTAATCAACTTAACTTACCTCGTTATGGGCTAGGAAATTACGTTATTGCTAAACACAAACAGCCGCCTACAGACACCGAACAACGCTTTCTTAATAGCTTGTTTCGTGGCGGTAGGAGGTTAATGGGTTTTTCGCGTACTAATTTATTTAAACGTTTAGAAAGTAGTGGTGTTGCTTTTATTCAATCAATTGAACGTCATATATTACGGAACTTCATTTATTTATATGCCCTAGAAAATGGGCTTGACATTCCCATTGGAACTCAGGAAGCTGAGTTATTAGATACAAGTAATAATGATGAAGATGCTGATTCTGTAGCAGCAGCTTTGTTTGATACTGAAACGGAAGATGATGATTCCACTGCTTCGTTGCAAGTGGAGAGAGAGGAAGAAGAATTAGCTTCTTTTTCTAAGGAAGATGAGAAAGCATCTAAAACAGAAAAAGTTTTTCGTCAAAGAGCAGAATCAATTTATCAAGAATATACCACGCGATATCAAAGGCGATTTAAGTGGTTGCGTTCTACACTGTTTGATATTAAAAAACTGAAACGGGATTTATTAGAAGATGCCAAAGCACTGATTAATGTGCTGCAACAGTGTGGCGAGTGGAATCCTCAAAAGGATGAAAAACTTGCTGCTTTAATCAAACTGCTAACAAAAACTCATCCTAAAGATAAAGTACTAATTTTTACCCAATTTGCCGATACAGTCCGCTACCTTACAGAGAATTTGCAGTCGAGTCGTATTACTAATGTCGCAGGAGTAACAGGTCAATCTAAAGACCCAACAGTAATGACGGGAAGATTTAGCCCTGTGAGTAATGGAAAACGTGAGCAAATTTCATCATCAGATGAATTGCGGATTTTAATCGCCACCGATGTTTTAAGTGAAGGTCATAATTTACAAGATTGTGCAATTATCGTCAATTGGGATTTACCTTGGGCGATTATTCGCTTAATTCAACGCGCCGGACGAGTAGACCGCATTGGACAAAATGCAGAACAAATCCTTTGTTATTCTTTTTTACCAGCCGAGGGAGTGGAACGGATTATTAATTTGCGGGGACGACTCCGCAAACGACTGCAAGAAAATGCGGAAGTGGTAGGAACTGATGAAGCTTTTTTTGAAGATGATGATGCACGGGTAATTCTCGACCTCTACAACGAGAAATCTGGAGTTTTAGATGGCGAAGAAGATACAGAAGTTGATTTGACATCAGAAGCATTTCAAATTTGGAAAAAAGCTACAGATGATAATCCGGGTTTGAAAAAGACGATTGAAGAAATGCAAAATGTAGTTTATTCTACCCGCGCCCATACTCCGCAACCTGTGCAACCAGAGGGGGTATTGCTTTATATGAAAACCACCGAGGGAAATGATTCTTTGATTTATGTTGACCGCGATGGGAATAGCGTTACTCAATCACAATTAGCAGTTCTTCGGGTCGCGGCGTGTGAAGAATCTACCCCAGCGATACCGAGAGACAAACAGCATCACGAGTTAGTACAAAAGGGTTCTGAATTGATTGCTGAAGATGAGAAAAATGGAGGTGGTCAATTAGGGCGACCATCAGGTGCAAGGTTCCGCACTTATGAACGGCTGAAGGGTTATGTTCAAGAAATGAAAGGAACACTATTTGTTAGTGAAGAACTTTTAAAAGCAATTGATGAGATTTACCGTTATCCTTTACGACAGTCAGCTATTGATACTCTGAATCGTCAACTGAGAAGTGGTATTAATAATCATCAGTTGGCTGAGTTAGTTGTGGCGTTACGCATGGATGACCGTTTGTGTATTGTGACGGAGGAACTGGAAAAACGAGAACCTCAGATTATTTGTTCGCTGGGGTTATTTTCTAATTCGTAATTCGTAATTCGTAATTCGTAATTAATGTAAGAGACATAATAAATCGCCGTCTTTACAATAATCAGTCCTTTGTAGAGACGGCGATTTATCGCGTCTTTATTATCCGCAACACACCCTACAAAGCTTAAAAGATATAATTAAATTATTTTAGGAGTAATTTTTATGGTTATATTATCATCTAATATTTCTTTAACAGAGTTTCTGCAATTACCAGAAACCAAACCAGCTAGCGAATATATTGATGCAAAAATCTACCAAAAACCAATGCCGCAGGGAAAACATAGCAGAATCCAAACTCGTTTATCAACCGAGATTAATCAGGTAAGCGAACCTGAGCAAAAGGCTTTAGCATTAACTGAATTACGCTGCACATTTGGAGGACGTTCTTTAGTTCCAGATATTGCTGTATTTGATTGGTCACGGCTTATTGTTGATGAAGATGGGGAAATTGCCAATAAATTTGAAACTTATCCAGATTGGATAATTGAAATTCTCTCACCTGACCAATTTCCTAACCGGGTGATTGATAAAATTATTTTCTGCATTAATAATGGGGCAAAATTAGGTTGGTTTATTGACTCTAATGATAAATCTGTGATGGTATTTCAACCTAATAAATTGCCAGAAGTAAAATATAATAATGATAAATTGGCTGTTCTTGATGAATTAGCAGATTGGCAAATTACGCCAGCAGATATATTTAGTTGGTTAAAGGTTAAATAGCAAAAAAATTGTAGGTTGGGTGGAGGCTTTGCGTAACCCAACATCCTGATATTTGTTGGGTTGCGCTCCGCTCCACCCAACCTACGTTTAATGCACTGTTTGATTTGCTTCCAACCAGTTAAGTAAATCCTCAATGTTTGTAAAATCCAATAAAGCCTCGCCAAGTGCTTCTAATTGCTCTAAAGAAAGAGTTTGAATGCGCCCCCGAACCTCTTGTGGTAACTCTCCTACCCGTTTTTGGAGTAGCCGTAACACGAGGGTTTGTCCTTGTTCTTGTTTTCCCCGCTCGTAACCAATGCGCTCGCCTGTGGTAATGTAGCTCATAGTCCGCTCCTGCTCAAATTGCTTAAACTCTTGCCAAAATTCTGCTTCCAAGGCTTTTGGTAAAATCATAACCCAATCAATAAATCGGTAAAGGTTACGAATATCTTTTTCTTGCAATCCTAATTCATACAATCGACGAATCAAGCTAAATTTCCAAGTTTTACGTTCTCCTGGCTTTTTATTTGTTTGCTGCGTCTTCAAATGCGCCATTACTACAGTTGCAAATGGATTGTCGCTGGCTTCTAATTCTGTCCAACGATTTTGATAATCCAGCAGCTTGACAGTTCCAAATTCAAAGTTAAGTCTGGTATTGGGATAATTATAACTATATTGATTGGGTCGCCATTTCGGGTCTGTATCGCACAAAATCGCCAAACTTATGGCAGGTTTACCAAATCTGTCAAAAATTCGCAGGTTGTAGGAAAACATTCTTTCTGCAAAGGTGTCTTCTGATTTTGCCTGGATTTCTATATGGATTAATAGCCAAATTTCTTGTCCTTGAATTTGCCAGACTTTAACTAATTTATCTGCATATCTCCTACCAAGTTCGGCTTCGCGGGCTATTTGTTGAAATTCCTTATCAAGAAATTCGTGGGGACGTTCCCAATTAATTATTTTTGCTGTTTGGGGAAAGAAAAATTGCATTGCTTGGGGAAAATAAGCTTCTAAAATTTCTTTCCACGGGCTATCATTATCTGCTCTTTCCAGTTCCTCAGTCATCAGTTGATTGCTAGATGGTGTAGCAATCTTAAATCATTTGTGAACTTTAAAGTCAACCTCTATGGACTTTGCTTGTGTAGCTGCGAATTACTTTTACTTCTCAACCTACGCTTACACCCAATGGCAAGAGACGCGATGAATCGCCGTCTCTACAAGGGGCTAACTATTGTAGAGACGGCGATTTATCGCGTCTTTGTTTATCGCGTCTTTGTTATATTACGGAAAACACCGAAATGAGAAAGCATTTAAGCCTTTTGAGAAAGCAATATCTCCTTTTGCTTGCTAAATCTACCGAAATGAGAAAGCATTTAAGCATTTTGAGTAAGCAATTAGGCATTTTGCTTGCTAAATTTACTGAAATGAGAAAGCATTTAAGTATTTTGAGTAAGCAATTAGGCATTTTGAGAAAGCATTTAAGTATTTTGACAAAGCAATTAGGTATTTTAAGAAAGTAATTAAGCATTTTGATAAAGTAATCAGCAAATATACTTGACGATTAAAAATCTCACTTGCATATAAATAAGTCGGCGTTTAGATAACTCAATAACTTTCCGTAGTATCTCTGAAGCTTAACCAAGCATAAAGGATTTATAAAGTATCAAAAGCATGGTTAAAATTTAACTCCTATAAATAGGGTTTCTTAAAGTCCGCCAACGCGGACTTAATTTTTATAGCCACAGATTGATTTTCTGAGTGGCAAATTTACCATGCTCTTTTTTATTCTTCAAGCATGATAAATTATGTCACTTAATTTTCAACGAACACGCGATTTACTCTATAACTTCCAATTTAGTGATTTGTTTATTGAGGAATTAGGTTGGTCGCAACCCTCAAGACAAAAACCTGTAACTTTAAAAATTGACAACAAGAAATATCAATACCAGAAAATTGCTGAACTTTCGGGTGTTGCAATCTTTGAAGTCACCGCAGCAGATGGGAAAATACCAGAGGCTAAGGTTAGAGATGAGATTTACAAAGAAATTAATAAGCTGATAGCTGAAAATCTCCTAATTTTTATTACCGAAGAACGCACACGGAGTCTTTGGTATTGGGTGAAAAGAGAAGGAAGTAAAACATCTGTTCGTGACCACTTATATGTGAAAGGTCAACCAGGAGACTTATTTTTAAGCAAGCTTGGTTCTTTAGTTATTGATATTACTGAATTAGAGCATGGGGAACCGACTGTTGTTGAAATTGCTTATAAACTACAACGTGGTTTCGATGTTGAGCCAGTAACTAAGAAGTTTTACAAGGAATTTCAAGAGCAACACCAGAAGTTTTTGCTGTTTGTGAAAGGAATTGATAATGAGATAGATAGACGTTGGTATACATCGGTAATTCTGAATCGCCTGATGTTTGTTTATTTTCTCCAGCGTAAGGGTTTTATTGATAATAAAGATTTAAATTATCTGCAAAATAAGCTTGAGCAAAGCAAACAAAAAGGTGAAGATCATTTTTATGGTGAATTTATCAAGGCTTTGTTTTTTGAAAGCTTTGCAAAACCTGAGATTGAACGCGATTTATCTGTACAAGAATTGGTAGGTAAGGTTAAATACCTGAATGGTGGATTATTTCTCAAGCATTATATTGAAGAGAAATATCAGATTTCTATAGTTGATGAGGCGTTTGAGCAAGTTCTAGATTTATTTGGGCGTTATTCTTGGAATCTAGATGATACGCCGGAAGGAAAAGATGATGAGATAAATCCTGATGTTTTAGGATATATTTTTGAGAAATATATTAATCAAAAAGCTTTTGGAGCCTATTATACTAGACCACAAATTACAGAATATCTCTGTGATAGAACTATTCACAAGTTAATTGTAGACCGCGTAAATGATGCGCTATCCGATCAGTATAAGCCATTTGAAGATATCAACGAACTTCTCATCAAGCTGGATACAAATGTTTGTCGTCTACTAATGGATGATATTCTTCCTAATTTATCAATTCTTGACCCAGCTTGCGGTTCTGGTGCTTTTCTTGTGGCGGCGATGAAGACGCTAATTCAAGTTTATAGTGCGGTGTTCGGGACAATTAAGTTGATGGGTGATGACACTCTCAAAAATAAGCTTGAAGAAATAGAAAGTTTTCATCCATCACTACCTTATTTTATCAAAAAGCGGATTGTTTCTGATAACCTCTATGGTATAGACATCATGGAAGAAGCAACAGAAATTGCTAAACTACGTCTTTTCTTAGCTTTGGTTTCTTCTGCTAATGATGTGGAAGAGTTAGAGCCTTTGCCTAATATTGATTTTAATATTATGGCGGGTAATTCGTTGATTGGATTGATTAAAGTAGATGATACTGCTTTTGATGCGGTGGGTAATTCACTTCAAGGAAATCTATTACAGTCTTTAGCCGCAGATAATTATAAGAAGATTTTAGAAGAAAAGAATAAATCTGTTGAGTTGTACAAAAAACACGCTTTTTTACCTAAAGCTTTACCAGATACAGATACACCTCAAGATACTCGATTGATACACCTCCGCAAAAATATTGAACAACTCAATAAACAATCGCAAGAAAAGTTAAATCTTTTGCTGTTGGATGAGTTTAGCAAGCGTTTGGGTATCAAGTATGAGGAAGTTCAGTTAACTGGAAAATCACAGAAGCGTGTTTTGAAGGTTGAGGATATTGCAGCTTTGAAGCCGTTTCACTGGAGTTATCATTTTAACGAAGTTTTAGAACGCGGCGGTTTTGATGCGATTATTACTAATCCGCCTTGGGAAATATTTAAGCCACAGGCGAAAGAGTTTTTTGCACAGCATAATGAACTGGTGACAAAGAACAAGATGGATATTAAAGATTTTGAGAAGGAGCAGAATAAACTATTACAAAATCCAATAATTGCCAGTACTTGGTTAGAATATCAAAGTCAATATCCTTATGTCAGCGCTTATTATCGTTCATCTGAACAGTATAAAAATCAGATTTCTATTGTGAATGGTAAAAAAGCGGGTACGGATATTAATCTCTATAAGTTGTTTACAGAACAGTGTTTTAATCTTTTGCGTTCAGGCGGTGAGTGTGGAATTGTAATTCCTAGTGGAATTTACACTGATTTGGGGACTAAGCAATTGCGGGAGATGTTGTTTAGTCAAACTAAAGTTACTGGTTTATTCTGTCTTGAAAATCGTAAGACAATTTTTGAAGAAGTTGATAGCCGTTTTAAGTTTGTTGTCCTTACTTTTCTTAAAGGTAGTACAACAACAGAATTTCCATCTGCGTTTATGCGTTTGGATGTGCAAGAACTTCAAATGTTTCCTAGTGAAGATAGCTTGCAGATTAACGTAGATATGATACGTAAACTATCGCCGGATTCGCTATCTGTAATGGAGTTTAAGAATGAGGTAGATATCCGCATAGCTAAGAAAATGGGTAAGTTTCCCTTGCTGGGTGAAAAGATTGAAGATAAATGGAATTTA
This sequence comes from Nostoc sp. NZL, assembly GCF_015714705.1. Classification (NCBI taxonomy): domain Bacteria; kingdom Bacillati; phylum Cyanobacteriota; class Cyanophyceae; order Nostocales; family Nostocaceae; genus Nostoc; species Nostoc sp. NZL. The sequence continues at coordinate 20,655 of NZ_WBKL01000196.1, forward strand.
GTATTATGCAACGAATTTCACATGACAAATGATAGCAATTTGTTCCACAAAAACCAAGATAGTGGGAGGCTACCATTATTTGAAGGCAAAATGATCCATCAATTTACGCATCAATGGGGTAAACCTCAGTATTGGATAGATGAAAAAGAAGCCCGTAAAGCATTATCTAAAAAACAAGGAGATACTGGGCAAAGGTTAAATTATCAAAAATATAGACTTGCTTTTCGAGAAATAGCTAGAAATACTGATATTCGTACAGTGATTACTACTTTACTTCCTCCAAATGTGTTTGCTAATCATAAGTTATTTTTGAGTAATTTAGATAATTTTAGTATTCTTAACTATCAAGTACTTCTATACATTTGTGGGTTATTAAACTCTTTTGTATTTGACTTTATGGCTCGACAACGAGTAACCACATCAATTTCAATGTTTATTGTCTACCAATTACCCGTACCACGTTTAACAAAAAACGATCGCAACTTCAACGATATTGTACAACGCGCCGCCAAACTCATCTGCACTACACCAGAATTTGACGAACTCGCGCAAGAAGTCGGTCTAGGTTCCCATCAACAAGGCGTTACCGACGAAACAGAACGCGCCAATCTCCGCGCAGAACTCGATGGAATGGTAGCACATCTTTACGGTTTAACCGAAGATGAATTTAGCTACATCCTCACAACATTTCCCATTGTGAATGCAACTGTTAAAGAAGCAGCATTAGAGGCTTATCGTAATTTTGCCTCAATGTTTGCAGAATCAGAAAGAATTGCATTAACTCATTAAAGCAAACATAGCTGGGAATACGGGTCAGTTAAGGACTACTGGTAAAAAATTTTGGGTTTTCAAGACGCGATAAATCGCCGTCTCTACAAGTGTTTTGGTCTTATCTGAACTGTATTGACATAGCTGGCGGTTATAAATCGATGGAACCAAAAAGGTTTTTAGCTATATTGACTGATAATTTTCTGTACTTCTGAATACAAACTGACTTGTGATTTACTGAAAAATTGCAGATTAGATCGCAATAAATAATTTATGCTATAAAAAACTTAAGATACATATTATCTGTAAAATTTTAATATTTTTAACACTAAATTTATAATTTGGAATCATCCCTAGTACAGATTAATTAAAAATTGCAACTTCTTAATAATTTATTTAAAATTTACCAAGAGGTTTACTAGTATTGTGTTTCGTTAAAATCGAATTGCTGCTATCAATACAAAAATGTATTTAAATAAAGTGTAATAAATTACTATATAAATCCGGCAGCATTTACTTAGTCGTCATATTAGAACCGTGAAAATTCATCCTCACTCCGAATTTAACCATAGCCGCGATCGCCGTGAACAGGGTTTGCAAAATTTGCTCGATCGCCTTGTTAAAACAATGCAGCGCGATGAGTTAGTCCGGCAAACAACCAATCAACTCAGAGAAACGCTTCAGGTTGATCGGGTGGTGTTGTATTATTTTTACAGTCAGTGGCAAGGTCAGGTGACTTTTGAATCTTTGAGTTCTCAAGAATTCTCAATACTTGGTTCCACTGGCCCAGATGATTGTTTTAACAACGAGTATGCTGCTTTATACTTAGCAGGACGGGTAAAGGCGATCGCTGATATTGAATTAGAGCCAATCGAGCCTTGTCACCGAGATTTTCTCCGCAATATGCAGGTTCGCGCCAACTTGGTTGTACCAATTGTTACTCCTAAAGGATTATGGGGTTTGCTAGTAGCACATCACTGTCAAGGGCCTCATGATTGGTTGCCATCAGATATAGAAATGATGCAAACAGGGGCACAAACTCTAGCAACAGATAGTAATATTCTGGAGAGCTAAAATAATTCGTAATTCGTAATTCGTAATTCGTAATTCGTAATTCGTAGTTAAAAGGGCGGTTAGAAACCGCGTCTACACAAGGCTTTACCCACCTCCGTGGGTTTTAAACCCTCAATTTTTTCTTAGTCAGCGGAGGCGGACTATCTTGTGGAAAGCCGCAAAGCGTCTATGCTTGTATAGCCGCGAATTTCATTCGCCCTGGCTTTTACCAGCACTGATTTTTCTAGATAAGGAGAAAAAACTGTGAAATTTGGTTACACGGTCATCTGGGTAGACGATGTAGTTAAAACAGTTGAGTTTTACGAAAAAGCTTTTGGTCTAGTTCGTCGCACTCTCTTGGATAAAGGACAATCTATCTGGGCTGAAATCGAAACCGGAAACACCACACTAGCTTTCTCCTCTAGTAGCGAGGCACAGAAGTTATTTCCTGGTGGCTGCCATCCGAACGATCCCACACAACCACCGCCATTAATCCAGATATCATTTATTACTCCTGATGTTGGTAGCGCTTACATGAGAGCGATCGGGGCTGGTGCAAAAGCATTAGATGCCCCGAAAACCCAGCCTGGGGGACAAATGATTGCTCGTGTCCGCGATCCTAATGGTGTGCTGGTGTCGTTGGTAAGTGGGTGAAATTCTGACAACTGAATTTAGTCAAGATAGCTTTCTCATGCTTGTGATTCAGTCAATATAGAGAAAGTCACTGCTTAAACTGTCTGTTGAAGACTTAGAAGTTAAATTGAATTCATGACTCTTAACTCTTGACTTTCCTATGGATTCCAATCCAGCGCTGTGTGCAGCGATCGCAAATCACATTACCACCAATCCCCAACAACGAATTACTTTTGCCCAATTCATGGACATGGCATTATACCACCCTGAATACGGCTACTATTCCAGCGATGCAGTCAAAATAGGCTTTAAAGATAGTGATTTTTTTACCTCTCCCAACCTCTGTTCTGACTTTGGCGAGTTACTCGCAGAACAATTTTTACAAATGTGGGAGATTTTAGGAAAACCTGTACCGTTTTCTCTAGTAGAAATGGGAGCAGGTCAAGGATTGCTAGCTTTGCATATCCTTAAATATCATCAGCTAAACTACCCAGATTTTTTTGCGGCGCTGGAGTACATCATTGTTGAAAAGTCCCCAACTTTAAGACAAGAACAGCAGCAACGCTTGCAAGATTTCCCTGTGCGTTGGTGCAATTTAGAGGAGATACCGCCAAATGGGATCATAGGCTGCTTTTTTTCCAACGAATTAGTAGATGCGTTCCCCGTCCATCAATTCATGCTAGAAACGGGGGAACTGCGAGAAATTTATGTAATCACAGATCAGAATGAGAAAGAAACCAATGCCCCATGCCCATCATTTGTGGAAGTTACAGGAGAACCTTCAACGCCCCAACTAGCTAAACATTTGGATTTAGTAGGAATCGATTTAACCCAAAGTCTATATCCAGATAGCTACCGTAGTGAAATTAATTTAGCTGCTCTAGACTGGTTGAGTATAGTAGCAGACCGCTTGCAGCGCGGTTATGTGTTAACAATTGATTATGGCTACCCCGCCAGCCGTTACTATAATCCCAGGCGATCGCAGGGAACGCTACAGTGCTATTATCAGCACCGTTTCCATGACAACCCTTATATCAATATTGGGCGACAAGATATCACTGCCCATGTTGACTTTACAGCTTTGGAACGCTGGGGTGAGAAGTGCAATTTAAAGAATGTTGGTTTTATTCAACAAGGATTATTTTTGATGGCGTTGGGGTTAGGCGATCGTATTGCAGCCCTTTCTTATCAACAGCAACCCCTCTTACAGTTACTACAACGACGGGACGCACTACACCAACTTATAGATCCCACAGGGTTAGGCGGCTTTGGAGTCCTAGTTCAGAGCAAAGGTCTGAACAATACAGAAATTTCTCAACCACTGAAAGGATTAACTTTGCCAGAGTAAGCGTAAATTTGAAAAGTTAAAACTCTATTTAAGAATGCAGTATCAGTCTTATTTAGACTAGCATAACAATGATTACTGTAAAGTTAAACACACTACCAAAGTAATAATTATGTCCACTCATGACCTGTTAATGCTAGCAACACTACTTACCCCTGGTATTTTACTTTCAGTGATAATCATGGTGACTTTTGCCGCCGGTGGTTGATTACCAGAGACGCGATTAATCGCGTCTCTACTGGGAGTAGAGAAACTGGGATTTGGGATTGTATCTTAAGTCGCAAATAACTACTTCCCAGCAAATTTAAATCAAACAATGCAAACGCGATGTCCACGATGGGCTATGACGCTTGATGACTCGCTATCGGTGACGCTGTATTAAAGGAACATGAAAAATGAAGGTGGCATTTCTGGGAACTGGACTGATGGGACTACCAATGGCTCAAAGGTTATTAGCCGCAGATATACAGCTAGTTGCCTACAATCGCACCCCAGAAAAATTAGCACCACTACAAGCAGCTGGGGCTGAAATTGTCACACATCCCCGCCACGCCATTCGTGCTGCTGAGTGCGTAATCCTCATGCTGACTAATGCCCCGGCCATTTATAATGTGTTGCTTTCAGATACTGCTTGGCAAACTCTGGAAGGGCGCACGATTATCCAAATGGGAACAATTACTCCCACAGAAAGCCAGGAAATTAGAGATGCAGTTGTTGCTGGTGGTGGTGAGTATTTAGAAGCACCTGTATTAGGGAGTATCCCCGAAGCAAAAGCTGGCAACTTGAGTGTTATGGTAGGTGCCGAGCCAGAACAATATGAACGCCATTTAAAGTTACTTCAAAATTTTGGGACAGAACCTTTACTTATCGGCCCAGTGGGATCTGCGGCGGCGCTCAAATTGGCACTAAATCAACTAATAGCTTCCCTAACAACTAGCTTTGCTCTGAGTCTAGCTTTTATTCAGCGTCAGGGTGTCGATGTGGATGTGTTTATGCAAATATTGCGCGACAGTCCACTCTACGCACCTACCTTTGACAAAAAGCTACAACGGATGTTAGATGGCAATTATGCTGATCCCAATTTCCCCACAAAACACTTGCTTAAAGATACAGAATTATTTATCTCGGAAGCCAAATCTCGGAGTTTGGATCTCAGCAGTATTAAAGGTGTGCGGCAAATCTTGCAAACAGCCGTGAAAATGTCATTTGCAGATGATGATTACTCATCACTGTTTTCTGTAATTAAAGAATGGGGAGAAGGGATCGGGGAATAAATTTTTTGAGGAACACACATCTGTCAACTTAATCTAAAAGCCTGTCTAGCTCAAGCTTTTAGAGGTTGTCTCGTTTCCAGCCAGAGACTGGAAACGAGATTTTAAAGGTGTTTGGGCTTAAGTTAACACGTATGCTCAACAGTGTGCCCCTAATTGAAAAATGTTGTGATTTAAAACACATTGAAGAAAGTTTCTTCCTACACCCCGACACCCGTGATATACCCTTTAAAAATGCTGAATCAAAAGGTTTTAACTGAATCGTTTATAAGGATATTACTGCCCATTAATAGTAGTTGATGGAGGAAATGGTAGAGATTCAGGCTGAGGCTGAAGTTCCGGTTGAGGCTGAGGTTCCGGTTGAGGATTGAGAAATTCCTGCCAAGCCCTAATTTGCTCTTGCGCTGCACTGTAAGCAGCACTACCGCGTGGAATAGATTTGGCAATGTTAATGCCTCTAGCAATATCAGACTGACCTTGAGAGCGTGCTATTTCTAACAATTGCTGACTCCACTGATCAATAGCTAGATTCGCATCCATACGTAAGATGCTATTGTTTGAAACCCGATCTGCCAGCCGTATTGCTTCAACCAAAGCTTCTGGAGTGCCAGCCGCCCCAACTTCCTGGGCTTTTCTCCAGTTTTCTCTAGTGCGGATTTGCCCTTCCCAGTCATTTATTGCAGCTTGTGCCTCCCCAGAAAGCGCCCTTCCCGACGAGGCAATTTGTTGAGCTGCGCTAATGGCGGCAGTAAGATTTCCACTCTGAGCCAGTTCTTGCGCCTGATCCAAGTAGGGCTGATCTTGAATTCGCTGAATCTTTCCTACCCAAGTACGAATTTTTTTCCGTGCTTCTGGATATAATGCCCGACCTCTACGAATTTCGCTGGCCTGGGCGATCGCAGCTTGTAAGGAGTTAATATCGTCAAATATTGCTATCTGTTCGGCGCGTTCTAAGTAAGGTTGGTCTTCAATTGTCTCCACTTGAGCACGCCAGCGACCCATTTCTTGTCTAGCTTCTGTGGCGCGGGGGTTACTAGCAGGAATCAGCTGTACTTGGGCGATCGCTGCTGTTAAATTATTAACTGTTCCCTGGCTAGCCAATATTCTCGCTTTTTCCAGATGGGCAACATCTTCAATTTCCAATTGCCAACGAGCAATTAATTGCTGTGCTTCATTATACACTGGTCTAGAAGGATCAATTTGTTGTGCTTGAGCGATCGCTGCCTCTAAACCAGAAACGTTGCCTATCCAAGCACTCCTTTTCGCGTCAGCTATGGCGATAAAGTCATCTGTTTCGCCTTGTAGTTTCGTAATCTCTGGAATTTGTCTGGCAATATTCAGTGCTTCATCTGCATCCCGCTTATCTAGTTTTGCCTGTGCCAAATCCAGCATTTTGCGTCCAAATGCCGGAATTGCTTCCTGAGCTTTTTGATAAATGTAACTTTCTTGCCCAATGGATTCGGCTAACTTGATCGCTTCTAATAAATTATCAACAACTTGACTTTTTGCTAAACTTTCGGCTTTTACTAACTTATCGCCATCTTCCCGCGCTGTGGCAATTAGACGATTCAATTGGTCGTATTTAGTACTCGCCCAGTATTGATTGTCTACACGCAGCATTTTGGCGGATAACATGAACGCCGATTGCCAGCGCCGTTCCTTTACTTCTGCGATCGCACCGTTGTATGTAGCTTCTGCCTTTGACCAAATTGTCTGCCATTTGCCAATTTGCTCATCGACTAATTTATAAGCTGCCACATCTTCGGGTATTTTTTGAGCAGTAGCGATCGCTTCCTCTAAATTCCCAGTTTGGAAACTTTGATCAGCTAGCTTCAAAATATCCCGCGACCATTCTTCGATGAAACGATCAATTTCTCCATGCAATGGGTGATTTTCTGGTAGTTCCTTCACCAGAGCGATCGCTTGCAATAGGTCGTTCACTGTCTGCTTAGAAGCCGCCAACTGGGAACAGTGTAGCCGCACAGAAGCACTAGCTAGCGGCCAGAAAATCGAGGGGCAATTAGGGGCAGTTGGCAACTTCAGCAGCATTGCCATTGCCAAGAATCCCACGCTGCCGGGAATTAACATTAGTAGTACCAGCCATAATGTCCAGCTTTTCATCCAGCGTGGCCACTTTGCAAAAGTACTACTGAGTTGGGCAGTTTCTTTTGAATTACTATTTATAGGTAATCCTTCCGTATGGTTTTTTTTTCGCCGCTTCACTGACTTGGAGGTAGAACCAGTAGCTGGGACATCAAATGGCTGAGTTTCACCGAATTGTTCTGTTCGGGATAATCTTTTGTTTTGATCTGGCTCTCTTCCACTGGCTGAAGACCAACTGTCTGGAATATCCCGCTCTGTCATCTCTCACACCAAAATAATTGAATCGCGCTCTGTTTTAGGTCGATAATTCCATTGTTGACATAGTAACTTTCTCATGATTAAAAAGCCACTTTTTTGATTATCTCTCTCTACAGAGTACCATTAGCAATCTAAAAGATCAGTGCTATTTTATACTTTAGCTTAAAACAGTAGATTCAGTTTGCAAATCGGCAATTAGTTGAGCTAACTGATCGCTACTTGCCTGGTAAACGTTGCCGCAAAATTCGCAAGTTGCTTCAGCACCATCATCTTTAATTATCATATCTTGCAGTTCAGCTTCTCCCAAAATTTTCAGTGCCCCCAAAACGCGATCAAAAGAACAACCACAGTGGAAGCGCAATATTTGTCGTTCGGGAAAGATTGCCAGCCCCATGTCTCCCAACAAATCACCAAAGATTTCAGTCAAAGTCTTCCCAGCTTGCAACAATGGCGTAAATCCTGCTAGACCAGCTACCCGTGATTCCAAAGTTTCTACTAGGGCTTCGTCTCTGGCAGCTTTGGGCAATACTTGTACCAGTAATCCTCCAGCAGCCGTTACTCCACCTGCTCCCACAAACACACCTAAAACTAAAGCTGAAGGTGTTTGTTCGGAATTCACTAGATAATGAGCTACATCATCGCCAATTTCGCCAGAAACTAGTTCTACCGTACTAGAGTAAGGATAACCGTAACCGATATCCCGGACAACGTAGAGGTAGCCATCACCCACTGCACCACCAACATCTAGCTTACCTTTGGCATTGGGAGGCAATTCCACCGATGGATTTCCCACATACCCGCGTACCGTGCCATCTAAGCCTGCATCTACTAATATGCCACCCAAAGGCCCATCACCCTTTACCCGGACATTGACCCTCGATCCAGTTCGCTTCATACTAGAAGCCATTAACAAGCCCGCTGCCATAGTCCGACCCAGTGCTGCCGTTGCCACATAGGAAAGCTTGTGGCGTCCCCGTGCTTCTTCTGTTAAACGTGTGGTGATCACACCTACGGCACGAATTCCACCTTCGGCTGCTGTTGCACGAATTAACTGATCCGCCATGAATAACCTTACATTTCTTAACAAGTTCACTTTTTCTATTCTAAGTTCTCTGCTGGTAGAAAAGTGACGTAGTAATAATCAGTGATTCTATTTGCAATATTAGAAATAGCGATGTCTCACCTTTAGGTAATCCTAGAAAAATGCTGGGTAATTTTCAACAAAGCCAACTGCGGATCGAAATCGAAGCACCAACAGATGCAATTCGTGACAGTCTACTGCATCCGGTACAACTCGAAAAATGGCTCTTAGGGCAACGCTTTGCGCCAGGAATGCCAGAAGAACTACTTCCCGGATTCCAGTTTACAACCTGGACTGGGCCAGTCCCAATTCATCATCAAGTAGATGTTGTCAAATCAAACTGTCTCCGCTTGGTACTTAGCGGAGGCATTGACGGGTTCCACGAATGGTACTGGGGAGAAGGTTGGGTACAGTCCCGCTTGGAAGGAGTTTCACTTTTGCCCTTGAATTTAGGTCAAACTTTGAGTTTGTTGAGCTTGCGTCAGTTTCTGGCAACTCAAGGACGTTGAATTAACTGGATGTGAAGGGATTGGGGATTGGGGAATTGGTCAAACAGGGCATTGGGTATTAGTTATTCTCCTCGTGCCCAGTCCCCAGTCTTGTCAGAGGTGAAACCTTTTTAAATCACCAGATATTTCTGATAGTGATTGCTGGTGTTGTAGTCATGGCATGATCTCATTTGCCTTTACCTGATTCTAATTCGGCTTTACCACCAATACCGAACAATTAGCCTCTTCCACAACTTGACTGCTAACAGAACGCTGGACAATTCGCTTCATCCCAATCAATCCCCGACTGCCAATTATAATCAAGTCAGTTTTGTAAATATTGGCAAGGCGGATAATTTCTTCGGCAGGATCGCCAGTTACCAGTTCTAACTCACTTGTGACTGATAAGCTTTCCTGATAGGATTGCAGTTGTTTTTCAATATGAAAATAAGAGAAGGTTGGCGACTCTGGCTGAGGACGATCAGCTGGTAATTCCATCTCTGACTCTGGCGTAAGAAACACATGACAGAGAATAACCTTGGCATCTTTTGACAACGCCAAATTATCTAAAGTCTGAATAACTCGTTCTGAAATTTCCGAACCGTCCAGAGCTACCAAAATATTCTTTAGCACCGCTCTCGTCTCCTAAAGAGTAGACCCTTTACATAAGTATGTAGCAAAACTTGTTGGCAGCTACACTAAATTAATTTCCATTAATTTAGTGTAGCTGCCCACTTAGTTTATATATTGGGGGCTGTCCTATAGGTCGGTTTCACCCCTTTTAACGCTGGTGCATTGTAGTAACTTGCGTAGAGAATATTTTCCCCAGTTCTTTGGGGAGGGTAACCCTCCTCTGAACTGTTCGCTGGCTTACTATACAAGTAAATCCTTGCTTAATAAGCCAGTGGATTAGGTGGGCAATACCCAATTTGTAGATGACCGCAAAAAGCTTAAGGCATGGTAGCAACTAGCGTGCGTAGACGCGTAGCGGCTTGTCGTCAGACATGGCCATCTAAACTTTTATCTGGAATGTATCAAGTAACTTTTGCCAACAGGATTAGAAAAATTAAGCATTCCAAGTCACTCTTCTTGCTGAATTCGCCGTCGGACTGAATCAGCATGGGAAGGTAAACCCTCTGCTGTTGCTAGCACATCAATTGCACCAGCCACATTTTGCAGTGCGGTTTGGGAGTATTGAATAATACTGGAGTGTTTGAGGAAAGTTTCCACCCCTAATGCCGAAGCATAGCGGGCAGCACCAGAAGTTGGCAAAGTATGGTTAGGGCCTGCCAAATAGTCTCCTACAGCTTCTGGTGTTGAGTAACCCAAAAAGATTGCCCCAGCGTGACGAATCTGTGGTAACAGTGCCCAAGGGTCTTTAACTTCTAATTCCAGGTGTTCGGGGGCAAATTCATTTGAGAGTTCTGCTGCTGCTTGGAGCGATTCCACAAGAACAATCAACCCATAATGAGCGATCGCTTTTTCTGTGTCTATTCGCCGTGGGTGATCCACTAGCTGTCTTTCCAAGGCTACTTGCACGTTTTTCGCCAAAGCAGCATCTGTCGTCAGCAAAATTGCTGCCGCCATTGGATCGTGTTCAGCTTGGGCCAGCAAGTCAGCAGCTACATGCACCGGATTTGCAGTTTCATCAGCAATCACCAGCACTTCGCTGGGGCCTGCCAAAGAATCGATGCCGACGGTGCCATAGACAAGTTTTTTCGCTAGGGTGACATAAATGTTCCCAGGCCCAGTAATTACATTCACTTTTGGAATGGTTTCTGTTCCATAGGCTAAAGCGGCGATCGCTTGTGCGCCCCCAATGCGATAAATTTCTTGTACTCCTGCTTCTTGGGCAGCTACTAACACTGCTGGGTTAATTGCACCTCCTGGTCCTGGAGGTGTCACCATTACCACATGGGGTACAGCAGCTACCTTTGCCGGAATTGCATTCATCACCACTGTACTGGGATAGGCGGCCCGACCACCAGGCACATACAACCCTGCTCGGTCTACAGGGGTGTAGCGTTTGCCCAGAACTATTTCATCGTCACCGAAGTGTACCCAGCTTTTTGGGACTCGCTGACGATGAAACGCTTCAACTTGGCGGCAAGCTAGCCGAACCGCGCCCAACAACTCTTTTGACACCTGCTGATAGGCTGCATCTAGTTCCGAGCCTGTAACTCGGAGTTCTTCTGCTTTCAGGGTTTGTTTGTCAAATTCGGCTGTGTAATGCAAAACAGCTTTGTCGCCTTGGCGCTTCACTGCTTGCAAAACTTCCCGCACCGTTGCTTCTTTGTGAAGCACCTGTTCGTCATGGGTGCGATCGCAGATCCGTTGTAGTTCTGCTCTGACGTCTGCCTGCTGAGTAATGATTCGCAGCATGGAGTAAGGACAATGCCAAAATTATAATATTCACACCTGAGATTTAGTATTGCTCTTGACCCACTGGGGTATGCAAGCTGACTCTAATTCTCTTCTCTAGCTTAACCTGGATTTTTTTGATACTCTCAAGCCTGCCAGCACATGGTTTGCTTAAGAAGGCGACTTAATTACTCAGTCCGACCAGCCTCCATAGGCTAGCGGCAGGAAGAAGGCGTGCCATTTCCCGTTCCCCTTACTGCCCTTGCCCTCACTCCTTACGGGGTGCAGGTGGTATGTTTACACATCCAATCCCCCGGATTTACAGGGGGTAGGGTCTGAGTATAATTTTTACTTATTTTCCTAACTTTTAGTAGTTAACATCTGTACAGAAACGATAATATGATATCGGTTCTATACTTATGAACCCCCTAAAATTTAGATGTTTACAGTTCCTTGCCTTTGACAATACACTGTTTTAAGGTCAGATTGGTCGTATTGGCAATCACATTGCTTAACTAGGTGATGAGTTAGGATCACTGTTTTATTTGATGTACCTCATTTTAACGCATTTCCTAAATTGACGACACACCAAATTAAAGACTGGAGATTAGGGGTCAGGGAAAGGGACTAAATTCTTCCCCCTCTAGTACCCAATTTCCAATAATAGTTTTTTTAGGAAATTATAACATTGGCAATTTGGATGCTATATTAGTAAGTCTAGTAGTGTGTGTACATATTAATAGTATTTTTGGAATTGACTGTGGCGAATACAAAGTCTGCTCTCAAGCGTGCCCAAATCGCAGAACGTAACCGACTGCGTAACAAAGCTTACAAATCAGCAGTCAAGACGCTGATGAAGAAATACTTTAATGCTGTAGCTGTCTATGCAGCTAATCCTACCCCAGAATTAAATCAAGAAGTACAGGCTCGGTTATCCGAGGCTTACGGCAAAATCGATAAAGCGATCAAACGGGGTGTCCTTCACCCCAACAATGGGGCAAGGAAAAAGTCGAGATTGGCTCATAAACTAAAACCCATAGCTCAAGCAGTTGCTGAATAGTTATTGGTGAGTCAGTCCTGTGTTCTGATTCAAGGAACCACTGCGTTACGAACTTTTCTAAAGTTATAGCTAGTGGGGTGAAATACCAAGGGGAATGGTAAGTCAGTGCAGTCTTGAGGGTTTCCACACCACTTGCTCTATGGTTCTTAACCCGTCCGTCGCAGTGGTTCCCCATGAGCCACTGACATTGTTTTGGCTGTGCCAAATTAAAATAATTGGCGGGCGTGGTTTACCTCTTGAGCCGCTTGGTGATCACAAAGCGGCAACCACAGTAGAAAAATTCACCCGCAGGGTCATTTGTCCTTAGTCGTCATAAGGGCTAATAATTTATGACTAATGGCAAAGGGCAAAGAATGCAACTGATAGACACGCACGTACATCTCAACTTTGATAGTTTCCAGCCGGATTTAGCAACAGTGCGATCGCGGTGGCAACAAGCAGGAGTAGTACGTTTAGTACATTCCTGTGTTCACCCAGAAGAGTTTTCCAGAATTCAATCCATAGCACACGAGTTTCCCGAAATCAGCTTTGCCGTAGGATTACATCCTTTAGATACTGATAAATGGAATAGCGAGACAGCTGATAAAATCAAAACTTTGGCGAGTTCTGACTCGAATGTGGTAGCCATCGGGGAAATGGGGCTGGATTTTTACAAAGCTGATAACTATGAGCATCAGCTTATGGTGTTTGAGTCGCAGTTGGCGATCGCATCTGAACTCAACCTACCAGTGATTATTCACTGCCGCGATGCTGCTGCCCAAACTAGAAAAGTGTTGCAAAAATGGCGGGAACTTAAAGGAGAAAGAGTGCGGGGTGTTATGCATTGCTGGGGGGGAACGCCAGAAGAAACTCAATGGTTTCTCGATTTAGGCTTCTACATCAGCTTTAGCGGGACGGTAACGTTCAAAAACGCCAAAGGAATCCAATCCTCAGCTGCGATGGTGAGTAGTGATCGCCTACTGATTGAAACAGACTGCCCATTTCTCGCCCCAGTTCCTAAACGAGGCGAGAGGCGCAACGAACCTGCCTACGTGCTTTATGTAGCCGAGCAAGTAGCTAAACTGCGTCAAGAAACGGTAGAGGCGATCGCCGATCAAACCACCCAGAATGCCTGTAAATTATTTGGTCTGTCAATATAAAGTGTCTTTGATCTCTTTTATTCAATTGTGCTAAAAAAATAAAACTCTAGGGGGACAAAAATATGCTAATATTATTCCCTCAAAAACATTTTGCTTGCGCCATAATGATAAAGGAAGGAACCTAAAATTTCTGAGCCTATTTTTCTGTGCTGTTATCGGCTTGGCCATCCTCAAAATCTCTACAAGCGGATGCTCTCCACACATGACTAACCGTGCCAACCCAGGTTGAGCTAGACTTTTGCACAACACCGGCTTGGTGTTTATTGAACCTATTCAAAATCGTTAAACGAAATTGCCTTGTGAGTACAATCCAGCAAAATGAAGTGATTCTGATTCAAAGCCGACAAGGTGCGGATCATTCCCTCAGTCTTAGGATATCTAGGATATCACTGAGAGTATAAATAGCGGGGTGGATTTAAGACACACCGTCTAGAGCTGCGTCAGCAAATTAACGCGCTTTTTGGAGGGGAAATGAAGAAAGTAGATAAAACTCAGGAATATCTCAACTGTATATTCTTCTTAAATCAAGACTATAGTGGGTTTTTGGCGTCTGAGTCCCCGATCGCGGGTGATTACCCCCTTGTCCAAATTGCTCATTCCAGCTTTAATCGCTGCGTTTGCCCACACCTGTAAATAGCAAGTGTGTAAGAAGAAGTTCCCAAACAGCTAAGGACACTGGCTAGCAGTGGGAAGCATCAAACAGCAGTGTCCAAGGGAAAATTTTACCAGGTTGACAAAGGAAGAGGCATGACTAAAGAAACATACATGGAACCCGCCTTTCTGTTGCCCGACTTGATTGAAATCCAGCGATCAAGCTTTCGCTGGTTTTTGGAAGAAGGGCTGATAGAAGAACTTAACTCCTTTAGTCCTATTACAGATTATACGGGCAAATTAGAACTGCATTTTTTGGGTCATAACTACAAACTCAAGGAGCCAAAGTACAGCGTCGAAGAAGCCAAACGGCGGGATAGCACTTATGCCGTTCAAATGTATGTTCCCACACGGTTGATTAATAAGGAAACCGGGGAAATCAAAGAGCAAGAAGTATTCATTGGAGATTTGCCTTTGATGACCGATCGCGGCACGTTTATTATTAACGGAGCCGAGCGGGTAATTGTCAACCAAATAGTGCGATCGCCAGGAGTCTACTACAAATCAGAAATCGACAAAAACGGGCGACGTACTTATTCAGCTAGCTTAATTCCCAACCGGGGAGCATGGCTGAAATTTGAAACAGACCGTAACGATTTAGTGTGGGTACGCATCGATAAAACCCGCAAACTCTCAGCGCAAGTACTACTAAAGGCTTTGGGTTTATCAGATAACGAAATCTTTGATGCCTTACGCCACCCCGAATATTTCCAGAAAACCATCGAAAAAGAAGGGCAGTTCTCTGAAGAAGAAGCCCTGATGGAGTTATATCGGAAACTTCGTCCTGGTGAACCACCCACAGTATTAGGTGGACAACAACTTCTAGATTCTCGTTTCTTTGACCCGAAACGCTATGACCTTGGTCGCGTCGGACGCTACAAGCTCAACAAGAAATTGCGCCTATCTGTCCCTGACACAATGCGCGTGTTGACTGCTGGCGATATCTTGGCAGCCGTAGATTACCTGATCAACCTAGAATATGATATTGGTAATATCGATGACATTGACCACTTAGGCAACCGTCGGGTGAGAAGCGTCGGTGAATTGCTGCAAAACCAAGTGCGGGTGGGCTTAAACCGTTTAGAGAGAATTATTCGGGAACGGATGACCGTATCCGATGCTGAAGTGCTAACCCCCGCTTCCTTGGTGAACCCCAAACCATTGGTAGCAGCAATTAAAGAATTCTTTGGTTCCAGCCAATTAAGTCAGTTCATGGATCAAACTAATCCCTTAGCAGAACTGACCCACAAACGCCGTCTGAGTGCCCTTGGTCCTGGTGGTTTAACCCGCGAACGCGCTGGTTTTGCCGTGCGGGATATTCATCCTAGTCACTATGGACGCATTTGCCCCATTGAGACACCAGAAGGTCCCAACGCCGGATTGATTGGCTCCTTGGCAACCCATGCGCGGGTTAACCTGTATGGGTTTTTAGAAACACCATTTAGACCTGTGGAAAATGGGCGAGTCAGATTTGATCTGCCTCCAGCCTATATGACAGCCGATGAAGAAGATGATCTGCGGGTTGCTCCTGGAGATATTCCTGTAGATGAAACCGGGCACATTATTGGACCACAAGTGCCAGTCCGCTATCGTCAAGAATTTTCCACCACAACACCAGAACAGGTGGACTACGTAGCAGTATCTCCAGTACAGATTGTGTCGGTAGCGACCAGCATGATTCCCTTCTTGGAGCATGATGATGCTAACCGAGCGCTGATGGGATCGAACATGCAACGTCAAGCAGTACCCCTGCTCAAACCAGAGCGCCCTCTGGTGGGTACAGGTTTGGAAGCGCAAGGAGCAAGAGACTCCGGGATGGTAATTGTATCGCGTACTGATGGCGATGTCACTTATGTGGATGCCACAGAAATTCGTGTCCGTCCTAAACCTAATACCTCAGAAATTAAATACACCCTTTCCAAGTACCAACGTTCCAACCAAGACACTTGTTTAAATCAGAAACCTCTCGTCCGCATTGGGGAACGGGTTGTTGCTGGTCAGGTATTGGCTGATGGCTCCTCCACCGAAGGCGGTGAATTGGCACTGGGGCAAAATATCGTAGTTGCCTATATGCCTTGGGAAGGCTACAACTACGAAGACGCAATTTTAATCTCCGAAAGACTGGTGCAGGATGATGTCTACACCTCAATTCACATTGAAAAATATGAAATTGAAGCTAGACAGACAAAACTGGGGCCAGAAGAAATTACCAGAGAAATTCCCAACGTCGGGGAAGATGCCTTGCGTCAGTTGGATGAACAGGGAATCATTCGCATTGGGGCATGGGTAGAAGCTGGAGATATCTTGGTAGGAAAAGTCACCCCCAAAGGTGAATCTGACCAACCGCCAGAAGAAAAACTCTTACGTGCCATCTTTGGTGAGAAAGCACGGGATGTGCGAGACAATTCTCTGCGAGTACCAAACGGTGAAAAAGGTCGCGTAGTTGATGTGCGCTTGTTTACTCGTGAACAAGGCGATGAACTGCCACCAGGAGCCAATATGGTAGTCCGGGTGTATGTTGCTCAAAAACGCAAAATCCAAGTTGGCGACAAAATGGCAGGACGCCACGGTAATAAAGGGATTATTTCTCGAATCTTACCAGCGGAAGATATGCCTTATTTGCCTGATGGTTCACCAGTGGACATTGTACTTAACCCCTTGGGTGTACCCAGTCGGATGAACGTCGGACAAGTATTTGAATGCCTCTTGGGTTGGGCTGGTCAAACCTTGGGAGTGCGATTTAAGATTACTCCTTTTGATGAAATGTACGGTGAAGAGTCATCTCGCCGAATCGTGCATGGCAAATTGCAAGAAGCACGAGACGAAACAGGGAAAGACTGGGTATATAACCCAGATAACCCAGGCAAAATTATGGTGTATGACGGTCGTACAGGCGAACCCTTTGACCGAGCAATTACCATCGGTGTGGCTTACATGCTGAAGCTGGTGCATTTGGTCGATGATAAGATTCACGCACGTTCCACAGGCCCATACTCACTGGTGACTCAGCAACCCTTGGGTGGTAAAGCACAACAAGGTGGTCAGCGGTTTGGAGAAATGGAAGTCTGGGCATTGGAAGCCTTTGGTGCCGCTTACACCTTACAGGAATTGCTCACAGTTAAATCTGACGATATGCAAGGACGCAATGAAGCGTTAAATGCGATCGTTAAAGGTAAGGCAATTCCTCGGCCTGGAACCCCAGAGTCCTTTAAGGTGCTAATGCGCGAGTTGCAATCATTGGGCTTAGACATTGCCGTACACAAGGTAGAAACCCAAGCAGACGGTAGTTCCCTAGATGTGGAAGTCGATTTGATGGCAGACCAATCAGCCCGTCGCACACCTCCTCGGCCAACATACGAATCTCTTTCCCGCGAATCGCTGGAAGAAGACGAGTAAATAATTCGTAATTGATAATTCGTAATTCGTAATTAATTCTTCAATTACGAATTACGAATTAGAAATTGTTAATTACGAATTAAAAATTGTTAATTACGAATTACGAATTACGAATTAGAAATTAGAAAGATGAGACCTGCCCAAACTAATCAGTTTGACTACGTAAAAATCGGCTTGGCTTCCCCTGAACGGATTCGGCAGTGGGGCGAGAGAACATTGCCCAATGGCCAAGTAGTCGGTGAAGTTACCAAGCCAGAAACGATTAACTACCGAACTCTCAAGCCAGAGATGGATGGCTTGTTTTGTGAACGCATCTTTGGCCCTGCAAAAGATTGGGAATGTCATTGTGGCAAGTATAAAAGAGTTCGTCATAGAGGTATTGTCTGTGAACGCTGTGGGGTAGAAGTCACTGAGTCACGGGTGCGTCGTCACCGCATGGGCTATATTAAACTCGCCGCACCAGTAGCTCACGTTTGGTATCTCAAGGGTATTCCTAGCTATATTTCCATCCTGTTAGATATGCCCTTGCGGGATGTCGAGCAGATTGTCTATTTCAACTCTTATGTTGTCCTGAGTCCTGGTAATGCCGAAACTTTAACTTACAAACAGCTACTGAGTGAAGACCAGTGGTTGGAAATAGAAGACCAAATTTATAGCGAAGATTCTGTGCTTCAAGGCGTAGAGGTAGGTATTGGGGCTGAAGCGCTGTTGCGTTTGCTTGCCGATATCAATTTGGAACAAGAAGCCGAAAGCCTACGCGAAGAAATTGGCAACGCCAAAGGACAAAAGAGAGCCAAGCTAATTAAGCGACTGCGGGTAATTGACAACTTCATCGCTACTGGTTCCAAACCAGAGTGGATGGTAATGGCAGTTATTCCGGTGATTCCCCCCGACTTGCGCCCAATGGTGCAACTAGATGGCGGACGGTTTGCCACCAGCGATTTAAATGATTTGTATCGGCGGGTAATTAACCGCAACAATCGTTTGGCACGCTTGCAAGAAATTTTGGCACCAGAAATTATTGTGCGGAACGAAAAGCGGATGCTGCAAGAAGCAGTGGATGCTTTGATTGACAATGGTCGTCGGGGACGCACTGTGGTAGGGGCAAATAACCGACCTCTAAAATCTTTGTCCGACATTATTGAGGGTAAGCAAGGGCGTTTCCGACAAAACTTGTTAGGTAAACGGGTTGACTACTCTGGACGTTCTGTAATTGTGGTCGGGCCAAAGCTGAAAATTCACCAGTGCGGTTTGCCTAGAGAAATGGCGATTGAGCTATTTCAACCATTTGTGATTAACCGCCTCATTCGTAGCGGCATGGTAAATAACATTAAAGCCGCGAAAAAGCTGATATCCCGCAATGATCCCAGTGTTTGGGATGTGCTGGAAGAGGTGATTGAAGGACACCCTGTAATGCTAAACCGGGCACCAACGTTGCACCGTTTGGGTATTCAGTCTTTTGAACCGATTTTAGTAGAAGGTAGAGCGATTCAACTGCATCCTCTGGTGTGTCCAGCATTTAACGCCGACTTTGACGGCGACCAAATGGCGGTACACGTCCCACTGTCGTTAGAAAGTCAGGCTGAGGCCCGGTTGTTGATGTTGGCTTCTAACAATATTTTGTCACCAGCCACGGGTAAACCCATCATCACGCCCAGCCAAGATATGGTATTGGGAGCCTATTACTTAACAGCAGAAAATCCCGGTGCGACAAAAGGTGCAGGAAAGTACTTTTCTTCGCTAGAGGATGTAATTATGGCTTTCCAGCAAGAGCAAATTGACTTGCACGCCTATATCTATGTGCGGTTTGACGGTGAAATAGAATCAGACCAACCGGACACAGAACCCTTGAAAGTGACGGAAAACGAGGATGGTACCCGCACATTACTCTATAAGTTCCGCCGAGTCAGACAAGACGCTAAAGGCAATGTAATTTCCCAGTATATATACACTACTCCTGGTCGCGTTATTTACAATAATGCGATTCAGGAAGCACTTGCGAGTTAATTTGTAATTTCTAATTCGTAATTCGTAATTAATTCTTCAATTACGAATTACGAACTACGAATTACGAATTATTAATTATTGATGACTCAGGACTAATGACTAATGACTAACGAAAAAATGATTTTTCGCAATCGGGTGGTTGATAAGGGTCAACTGAGAAATTTAATTTCTTGGGCCTTTACGCATTATGGTACGGCGCGAACCGCAGTGATGGCGGACAAACTGAAAGATTTGGGATTTCGCTACGCTACCAAAGCAGGGGTTTCCATCAGTGTAGATGACTTGATGGTGCCGCCAACTAAGCGATTGCTCTTAGAAGCAGCCGAAGAAGAAATTCGCGCCACCGAAACCCGTTACCAACGGGGAGAAATCACTGAAGTAGAACGCTTCCAAAAGGTAATTGATACCTGGAATGGTACCAGTGAAGCTTTGAAAGATGAAGTAGTCGTTCACTTCAAGAAGACTAATCCCTTGAACTCTGTGTACATGATGGCATTCTCCGGGGCACGGGGTAACATCTCTCAAGTCCGGCAATTGGTGGGGATGCGGGGACTGATGGCAGATCCTCAAGGGGAAATTATCGATTTGCCTATCAAAACCAACTTCCGTGAAGGACTGACTGTGACGGAATACATTATTTCGTCTTACGGTGCCAGAAAAGGATTGGTGGATACTGCCTTGCGGACGGCTGACTCTGGTTATCTCACCCGCCGTTTGGTGGACGTATCCCAGGATGTGATTATTCGGGAATTTGACTGTGGTACTACCAGAGGAATTCCAATTCGACCGATGACAGAAGGTGCCAAAACCTTGATCCCTCTTGGAACCCGCTTGATGGGACGGGTAATTGGCGAAGATGTGGTGCATCCGGTGACAAAAGAAGTAATTGCACCACGTAATACCCCAGTTTCTGAGGACTTGGCGAAGAAAATCGAAAAATCTGGGGTGGCAGAAGTTATGCTGCGATCGCCCCTAACTTGTGAAGCCGCACGTTCTGTCTGTCAACACTGCTACGGCTGGAGTTTAGCCCACGCCAAGATGGTGGACTTGGGCGAAGCTGTGGGGATTATTGCCGCCCAAAGTATCGGCGAACCTGGTACCCAGCTAACCATGCGGACATTCCACACAGGTGGGGTGTTTACTGGGGAAGTGGCGCAACAAGTTCGTTCTAAAATCGATGGAACTGTTAAGCTTCCCCGCAAACTGAAGACCAGAACATATCGTACCCGCCACGGGGAAGATGCCCTCTATGTTGAGGCTAATGGCATCATGCTTTTGGAGCCAACAAAAGTAGGTGATGTTACCCCAGAGAACCAAGAGGTTCATCTTACCCAAGGTTCAACACTATATGTATTTGATGGAAATAAGGTAAAACAAGGTCAGTTGTTGGCAGAAGTTGCCCTTGGTGGACGCACAACTCGGACTAATACAGAAAAAGCAGTTAAAGATGTAGCCTCTGACTTAGCAGGGGAAGTGCAATTTGCCGAAGTAGTCCCAGAACAAAAAACTGACCGTCAAGGTAATACCACAACCACAGCCGCACGCGGTGGCTTGATTTGGATTTTGTCTGGGGAAGTTTATAACTTGCCACCTGGTGCAGAATTGGTGGTCAAAAATGGTGATGCGATCGCCTCTAATGGAGTTTTAGCAGAAACCAAGTTAAGCAGTTTGCACGGCGGTGTCGTGCGCTTGCCAGAAGCTACCCCAGGTAAGAGTACCAGGGAAATTGAGATTATCACCGCTTCTGTGGTTTTAGACCAGGCAACGGTGACAGTCCAAAGTTCCCAAGGTCGCAATAACTACTTAGTCTCCACTGGCAATAGCCAAGTATTTAACCTCCGGGCTACACCAGGCACAAAAGTGCAAAATGGTCAAGTAGTAGCTGAGTTAATTGATGACCGCTATCGCACAACCACTGGTGGTTTCCTGAAATTCGCGGGTGTAGAAGTCCAGAAAAAAGGCAAAGCCAAGCTGGGTTATGAAGTCGTGCAGGGTGGTACCCTTTTGTGGATTCCCGAAGAAAGCCACGAAGTTAATAAAGATATCTCCTTGCTGTTGGTAGAAGACGGTCAGTTTGTGGAAGCTGGCACCGAGGTAGTAAAAGATATCTTCTGCCAAAACAGCGGTGTGGTAGAAGTCACCCAGAAAAACGACATCCTGCGGGAAGTGGTGGTGAAGCCAGGGGAACTGCTGATGGTGGACGATCCAGAATCAGTTATCGGGCGAGATAACACCTTCATCCAACCAGGTGAGGAATTTCAAGGCAACGTCGCCACAGAATTGCGCTATATCCAGTATGTAGAGACACCAGAAGGCCCCGCCCTGTTGAGTCGTCCAGTAGTTGAGTTTGCCGTACCGGATAATCCAGATGTGCCATCAACTACATCGGTGAGTCAACAAACTGGGCGATCGATTCAGTTGCGGGCAGTGCAGCGACTACCTTACAAAGATTCGGAACGCGTCAAATCTGTTGAAGGCGTGGAACTGCTGCGAACCCAGCTAGTGCTAGAAATTGAGCAAGAAGGCGAACAAGACCACAATGCTTCGCCTTTAGCAGCAGATATTGAATTGGTACAGGATACTGAAGATCCAGAAGTTCAGCGCTTGCAGCTAGTGATTTTGGAGTCCTTGGTAATTCGTCGAGACATTACTGCTGATGCCACCCAAGGTAGCACCCAGACAACACTTGAGGTACAAGATGGGCTTTCCATCGCCCCTGGATCTGTGGTAGCACGTACCCAAATCTTGTGTAAAGAAGGCGGGATAGTGCGGGGCGTCCGAAAAGGAACCGAAAATGTGCGTCGCTGCTTGGTCTTGCGCGATGCTGACAGGCTTACCATTAATACTAGTACTCAGCCAAAGGTGAAAGTGGGTGACTTGCTAGTAGAAGGTACAGAAGTTGCTCCTGGAGTTTTTGCCCCAGAATCAGGGCAAGTAGAAGATATCAAAAGTGCAGCTGCTGCATCTGCTGGGGAATCCGCTCTGAGTAATAAAAACTACGTTATTACTACCCGCATTGGTCGCCCTTATCGAGTCAGCCCTGGTGCTGTGTTGCAGATAGAAGATGGCGATTTGGTACAACGGGGTGATAACTTGGTGTTGTTGGTGTTTGAACGCGCCAAAACCGGAGATATTATTCAAGGTTTGCCCCGGATTGAGGAACTGCTTGAAGCTCGTAAACCTAAAGAAGCGTGCATTTTATGTCGCCGGGCGGGTGAAGTTAAGGTAGTTTACGCTGAAAGTGGTGATGAAGCGATCGCTATCAAGGTCGTAGAATCAAATGGCGTGGTCACTGATTATCCTCTAGGCCCAGGACAAAATTTGATTGTGCCAGATGGAGCGACTGTGTTAGCGGGACAACCATTAACCGATGGCCCATCCAACCCCCACGAAATTTTGGAAATCTTCTTTAGCCTGGGTTCCGAAGATGGAATCTATGCTTGTGCTAGCCATGCTTTGCAGAAAGTACAGTCATTCTTGGTGAATGAAGTGCAAATGGTGTATCAATCTCAAGGGATTGATATTTCCGATAAGCACATTGAAGTCATTGTTCGCCAGATGACCAACAAAGTCAGGATTGATGATGGTGGTGACACCACCATGCTTCCTGGTGAATTGGTAGAACTGCGCCAAGTTGAGCAGGTGAACGAAGCTATGGCAATTACAGGCGGTGCGCGGGCACAGTATACTCCAGTATTGTTGGGTATCACCAAAGCATCGTTGAACACCGACAGCTTTATTTCCGCCGCATCCTTCCAAGAGACAACACGGGTACTTACCGAAGCAGCGATCGAAGGCAAATCCGACTGGCTGCGCGGCTTAAAGGAAAACGTGATTATCGGGCGATTGATTCCGGCTGGTACTGGGTACAATACTTATGATGAACCTGGTGCGATCGATGATTATGCTGCTGAAATTACCAGTAGTGTCTTGGATGAAGTTGATGATCCCCTGGATATGGTCTTAGATGATCGTACAGCTCGCACCTATAATTTAGATTCTCCTACTCTTGGGGAATCTGGTTTTGGTAGCAGACGTGCAGAAAGGTCAGTTCTAGATGACGAAGATGAATTAATCGCCGATGAAGTAGCAGACGACGACGATTACGAGGAAGAAGAGGAAGACGAAGAAGATGATTTCGACGACGAGTAGAGACTTGAAATTTTCCGTCTCTATTAAAAGGTAAAAACTAAAAAGGCAAAAGAAAATCTTCTTTTGCCTTTTTATTTTGCTCTCTAAAAACACATTTTTAAATCCTCAAGATTCTGGTTCTGGCTTTCGAGCTAGTAGTCAGTCAATTACGGCGATTCAAAAGTAACATCCTCATAGAAATCTGCAACAGGACACCGAAAATCTACACTAGCCAGATGAATGATATCTTCTTGTCCATATGGATAAAGTACCCATCGTTTCTCTGGGTTACGACGAAAACACTCAACATTTAACCGAGTTTGACTGACAAGTACATATTCCTGAAGCGACTCCATCTGTCGGTAGTCAGCAAATTTATCACCTCGGTCAAAGGCTTCTGTTGTCGGAGATAGCACTTCTACAATTAAGCAGGGGTAACGTAGAAAGTTGTTAAAAGCTCTATCTCGTTGGTCACAACTGACTATAATATCGGGGTAGTAATAGATGTTAATCGACTCAATATGTGCTTTGGTGTCTGAGATATAAGTCTGACATCCACTACCGCGCAAATGATTTCTCAGCATTGAAGCAATATTAAGAGAAATAATGACATGAGCATTACTTGCCCCTGCCATTGCATAAATCTGTCCCTGTCTATATTCATGCTTGATAGGACTAGTTTCTTCTCCTTTTAGATAGTCTTCTGGAGATATATAGCTAGAATTTGGAGTTGCAACCATCTGTAATAACCTTGTGTGATGCCTTGTATGTAGTTTAAGAGAAGCTTTACGGCTAAATCCGCTAAGTACACGTCACCATAAATCTAGCAATAGCTAGATGCTGCAATTCTCTCAAGAGCTATAATCTACATCTGTTGCACCGAGAGATTAACTTGTGGATGTCATATTAGAACGATCGCACCAATTAAAACAAGCCTTAGTTGATTTTGTTCTTGATGCTGAAGGTGAACTGGCACAAGCACTGGAGACTTATGCAGCCGCACAGTTGCGTCGTGGAAGTGGGGATAGTACACAGCAGGACTTAATCATCGATAGCTTTCTGACAGCCGGGAAAGTTGGTGATAAGTCACCATTAGAGTTGTTTATCGAAAGCCATCAAGATTTAGACCAGAGCGATCGCAACCTGATCAACAGTTGGCATCATAGTTTTATTGGCTTATTTGCCATTACCAACATCTTACCTGATGGCTTTGAATTGACGAACTGGTTGACAGATAAACGCTACATCGTCAAGCCAAACAATACTCAAACATTACAGGCAATATCTCGATTGAAAGTAGGAGAAATTTTGCTAACTCGCATTTCTCCCGTTACCGATAGCTACTGGATGTTATCTGGCCCCTACACAATAATGGGTAAATTAGGTAAACCAAAACTTGCTGTAGCAATTGGTAATTTCAAAGAAAACTATAAAAGTAATCTTTACAGCGATGCTCCAGACTTGCTAGAAGAAGCTTGGCAGTCAGTAGAAAAATATCATCAGCAGTTTGTGGACTTTTTTGGTACTGATGAAATCACACTATCTGGATACCATTTGAATAAAAAAATAGCGGAATTTCAAGAAGTAATTACTGAAAAAACTTTTGCAGCCGCAGGAATTGATACTTCTAAATCTCTTGCTGAAGTGGCAGAAGCAGCTGGCATTGGCGACGAGGAAATAAAAGCCGCAGCAGAAGAGTTTGGTGCAGATTCCAACGTAGTCTCTGAAATGTTTAACAGCAAAGGCGGCAATAGCAAAATGGTGATGCCAAAGGTTGATTTGCCTGCTGAACTCAAGAAAGCAGAACAGGTAACGGCTCTTTCTCATCCCCGTTGGGGACAAATGTTTTTACCAACATATAGTAAGGTACAAGCAATCTTATCGGCAGAGGACTGGCAAAGTGTTCAAGGATCTGAAAAACTAGTTCGCTACTACCTTGAAGATAAAAGTATTAATGCCTTTATTTGGCATCGATTGGCGCAACAATATCCAACTCAATTAGAAAATGTGTTGCAAACATTTTTGCAACGTCCAGAGTTTAGGCTTGAAAGTGACTTGGATACACTTTTGCAAGAATTCAACAAACCTATTGAGCCAGAGTTACCAGACATTGCCAGTGTACCCATACATCTACACAACTTATTTCAAGAAGCTTTAGGAGAAGTTAACAAATCCAAGCCCAAGAGCAAGGGGCAAAAAAAGCCAGCAAAGGGTTTTCAATAAAGTTAACAAATATATCCATCATCTGACTCTACCCACTTAGGGTTATATAGTTTCCAAGGTAGAGTCGTTTGTAGGAGCGTACAGCCAGCTGTATGCTCCAAGTATTTCTTGGATAAAATCAGTGTCAAAAACGAGATGAATGCCGAATATTTATATCTAAAGATCGGTAGATAGAAGATGAACAATCTCACCTACAATTTTCTCTGGACTCTCAAGCTTGACTAGAAATCGATTAAAGCCAGCATTCAAAGCCTTATGACTTGAGACTTCTCGTGTATAAGAAGTGATAGCGATCGCAGGCAACTGTCTTAGGGATGGACAAGAATGCACTCGAATTTGCTCAATTAACCAATTGCCATCATGATCGGGCAGCTTTACATTGCACAGCAGAATATCAGGATGAAGCGATTCTACCAAGGCAAGGGCTGCTTCTGCATCGGTTAAAGCCATCACCTCTGCACCTGCTGCTTCCAAAATGAAGATGAGTAAATCTGCAATATCTGGCTCATCCTCTACTAGTAAGATCAGGGTTCCAATAAGGTTCTGGAGCGAATTTAACTCAGTTTCTTGGTTGATTTTTTGATCGGTTGCCATGCCGTCCCTTTATTGCCTGCTATAGTCTGCTATTTCTATTGCAACCCATAGAGCGGAATAAGTATTCATCCTAAATACACAAACTCGGGGTGAAAAGCACTTCTATATAGTTAAATTTCTTAATATTTTGTCTATTTGGTGATGGTGTTTTTGTAGTACTTACGAACTTGACTAATATTTTTTGGTAATAGGTAATTGGAGAAAAGCTATTACCCATTACCCATGACTCATTATCGAGGTTCAGCTTGAGTTGACACTGTTAATACTTGCGGTGGTGTAGCATCCGGCGGATAGAGAAAGTCTACTTCTACCAAAGAGCGATCGCCTGCTTTCATATTTAATAAAACTAACGGTTCCCCTGGTTGACCTCTCTTTTGTACTAAATGCACAAATTGAGTTTGTGGCTGATTTTGCTCATTTTTGTAACGTACCCGTACTGTACCTCGAAAGAATACTTGACGGGCTGGTGTACTAAAAAAGCGTAACCCTGGTTTGACTAACTGCTCCTCCTTGAGTGGTGTTTGTATCGATACACTAACAGTTTGAGGACTTTGAGTATTGTTGTATAGCGGCAACTTGAGATTATATTGAATTCCATAGTTGCCATGAGCGCGATATGCGGTGTCAGGATAGCGCACCAGCATAGGCGCACTTTGAATTTGACCCGTTCCTAAAGTACCGCCATGCAGGGTACTCAGAGCGTAGGAAAGTACTTGACCTGGCTGGGGAATAGTCAGATACCTAGCTTTAGGATTATCTACTAATAAGGCTCTCCATCGTGAGCCACCAGCCACTCCAGCAACACGCCCATAAATTCTTGGCTTGTCAGTTTCCTCTAAGGGAGTGGGGGTTTTATCGCGTGGCCCAGACACATCACTATTATTGAGTAAATTTTGCCACTCTTCCAAAGTAGGCGATCGCTCACTGCCATCAGGATTCACACGCGCAAACATGGCTAGGCTGGCTGCATAGACAGTGCCATTACTTTGCAGTCGCATGAACGTAGACCGACCATTTAAGGGTGGTGTCAATCCCTGCACAGGAATTGGCAAATTTAGTAACATCCGACTTTGCCTTGGTGGAATCTCGATTTGGGCAGGGAAAATCTCTTGTCGCTGTCCTCTAAGCACATCAGACATAACGCGATCACCTGGCCCGGCAAAAACTTTACCTAAAAGATTTTGGCTAAAGGATGGTAATTGAATAAATGGTGCATCCGGTTGACTCAAATAACTCGCCGCCTGCCAAATATTCACCTTCACTGGTTCCGAAGCAGGGTTATGCAAAATTATTCCTAAATAAAGAGAACGCAAATTCTCTGGTGGTTCAGCCTTAGCAACGTGATGGGCAAAAATATCAAATCGTCCCCGAAAGGGAAAATTCAGATGCGCCGTTGGCACTTTTTTGTCATCTGGTGGAAAAGTGGAGAGTAAAATTCCTTCTTTCAACACCAATTCCGGACTATTACTGTTAAAAGTTGGCACTGTATCCAACTGGCCTGGTAAAGGACGTACTTCTTGTAGTTGCACGACTTCTTCAGGTGGTGGCGTGGCAGGAGTTGATTGGGCAATTGGGAAAATTAGTAACAATGGCAACATATACTTAGATATTTCTTTCACCATACAGACATTAACAACTTGATGAAAGTGCCAATTTGTTAATAAATAATATGAAATCTGCAAGAATCCCCATCAAATTTTATTGATTGAGAACCGGAACGTAGACAAATATACAACGTACCGTGAGTTTGTTTTGACTTAAGTACTCTCTGCGAGACACTAGGCGAACACAGACAAATTTACCGCAGTCGTGGCTAATCTCAATTGCCCCTGCTCCCGACACTAAATTTTTCTAAATAAACTGCTCTCTGCAAAACAATTTCTCTACAGCTAAGTAGAGCAGCGTAAATAATTAAAGGTTTGTAGTGAGAACTAAAGTCCTCAAATAAGGGCTGTTCGCGTTGGCGTAGCCTCTCGTAGAGAAGCGTTCCCGTCGGGTAGCCCTGACTACAAAATAATCTCAAAATTTTTACATTACTTAATCTAATTTGATTTATTCTCGCCTAATTACTTAGCAACTGCTTCCACACTTAATTGTGTACGTCTTGCAGCCATACCACAACAGACGATGTAATCAGGTTTAATTGCATTGCATTGCATTGATTTTTTCATTACCTGAGTACTGGCAAGTTGCACATCTACGGTTAACTGGCGTAAAAAACTTAAGTCATCTGGTATCAGATCAAGTTTGGTAACTTCAAATAATAAATCATCAGAAGAATTCGACTGTTGATATTTTCGCCAATTGTCAAAAGAAATTAATAGAATTCTTTTCTTCATAACAAATATTATTTAGAATAGAAAAACCCTCCATAATAAATTTACAAGGAGCAGGTAAATGCCAGTAATTGCGGTCGTAGACTACGAGATGGGAAATTTGCATTCAGTCTGCAAAGGCTTGGAAAAAGCTGGGGCAACTCCTAATGTTACTTATTCACCAAAGGAATTAGAGCAGGCAGATGCAATAGTACTGCCGGGAGTGGGAGCATTTGATCCAGCAGTGCAACACCTGCGAGCGCGTGGTTTGGAACAACCTATCAAAGAAGCGATCGCATCTGGTAAACCTTTCTTAGGAATTTGTCTAGGATTGCAAATTCTCTTTGAATCAAGTGCAGAAGGCACCCAACCAGGATTAGGAATTATTAAAGGAAAAGTGCGGCGGTTTCGTCCAGAACCTGACATCACTATTCCTCACATGGGTTGGAATCAACTGGAAATGACTCAGACAAAAAGTATTTTGTGGGAGCATTTACCGTCCGATCCTTGGGTATATTTTGTCCATTCTTACTATGTTGATCCAATAGATCCGCAAATTCGTGCAGCAACCATCACTCACGGTACTCAAACCGTCACAGCTGCGATCGCCCATGAAAACCTGATGGCAGTGCAATTTCACCCCGAAAAATCCTCTAATATTGGATTGCAAATCCTGTCTAATTTTGTTGCTCAAGTCCGCGAAAAAATTCCTGCCTAATACTTTTTTTGTGATTTTTCTTTTGTTGTTTGTCCTTTTTCATTTGTTAATAAATGAAAATGGCTAATGACCAATGAATAACAACCAATCCATCATGAGCCTGAGGATTTACGGCAATCGCCAGCTAAAAACTTTACCAGGAAAAGAAACTAGGCCCACCAGTGCGCGGGTCAGGCAGGCAGTGTTTAATATTTGGCAGGGAGAAATTGCAGGTTGTTACTGGCTAGATTTGTGCGCCGGTACTGGTTCAATGGGCGCAGAGGCTTTGTGTAGAGGAGCCAGCCTAGTAGTGGGAATTGAACAATCGAGCCGAGCCTGTGCCACCATCCAACAAAATTGGCAACAGGTAGCTAATGCCGAGCAAGAACTTCGGGTATTGCGGGGAGATATTGTCCAACAGTTAAAGAACTTATCAGGCAAGCAATTCAATAAAATTTACTTTGATCCACCTTATGCCAGTGGATTGTACCAGCCAGTATTAGAAGCGATCGCTCACTATCAACTTTTAGATCCTAGCGGTGAAATCGCAGTTGAACACGCCTCACAAGGTTGGACACCGCCAGAGATTCCCAATTGGGAAATTTGCCGCGAGAAAATTTACGGCAACACATCACTTACTTTCTACAGAATTGTGAAATGAGAAAAGATCAGGGGGAGACAAAGGAGCAGGAGGAGAAAATTTTCCCTTGTCCCCCTCATCTCCCCACTCAAAACTCAACACTCAAAACTCAGCACTCCTTACCCTCCCAATTGATTGGGGCGCTTGTATTGCTTATAGGCAGCATAAAACAGTCCGGCAAGGGTTACGAAAACTAAACCAAGGACAATACCTGATAGCAGGGGTTCAACCACTGTAAATCTCCTCTTTGTATTTATTAAATATTCGTTGCCTGTTTTTGATTTTACCAAATTTGGTATGAATCCTGCGCCCTACAGCCTTTTTGGAGGGCAACTGCCCACAAGAAAATAGTCTTCTGTGCTTGCAGACACAATCAAGAACTTTTAAGCTATGTGTAGGAAATAAAAACTTTTTAGCACACCTAGACTTTCACAGCAAACCTTTTGGATAACCAGATTACCAAACCTGAAATTTTGATTCAGCGGATCGTTTTATTGACGCTGGCTATACTGCTAGCAGTCCCTTTGGGCTTTTTTGGTGTTCAGTTGGTTCAAGCCTCCGATCCATACGTCAAGAGTGTTCTATCCTTAACAGGAAACTCAGTTCAAGGACACGCCATCTTTCAAATTAACTGTGCTGGTTGTCATGGCTTGGAAGCAGATGGGCGAGTAGGACCCAGTTTGCAAGCTGTCTCAAAGCACAAGTCTCGATATGGACTGATTCACCAAGTGATCAGTGGCGAAACGCCGCCAATGCCCAAATTTCAACCTAGCGCCCAAGAAATGGCAGATCTTTTGAATTATTTAGAGTCGTTATAGACCTTAGATTTTTGGTTGCGGGATACATAAATCTCTCATAGAAAAAAGCAGCATATCCTATGTTGCCTTTTTCCATCTCTAAGAACTTTTAACAGACGACGGGAATTTTTATAGATGTGCAAAGCAAGCGCGGTCTGTCAGCAGCAGTCCATATGCGGGGTGCACCTTCAGAATGAAACAAAGCTGAGTTAGAGCCAGCATTGCTGTTTAACTAAAAACTCCTTTGTTAGAAGAGGGTTATCTCAAAGCACCCTAGCTCAGTCTGATAACTTCATCTTCTAAGTTGCAGTGGCGACAAGTGTGATTAGTTCTTTGTCCTTGTCTTTACATCTGAATCGGATTTACGTATTATCTTTGATAAGAACTCATATAAACTGTATATTTTAAAGTATGTTAGTAAGTCACTATTTAATTATTGCGAAAGTGAGGCACGCTAATCTTAATCGGTAGGATTAAGACAAAAGCTCCCAATGAATGGGCTATGGTTTAGCTTCTTTGACAGACCAGATATTCTTAAGATGCCCGAAAGCTAATGACTGAAGCCATCCAAATCGGTAATCGTACAATCACAGCTAGTGAACTGATTTCCTTACTGACAAGTTACCAAATGCTGCCACAGTTGCAGCGCGAATTTATCATCGATGAGGCGATAGAGCAAAACTCACGCTCCGCGAAAGTAGCTATAGAGTGTACACCAGAGGAAGTAGCCCAAGCTAAACAGCAGTTTTACGCTGAAAAACAGTTCAAAAATGAAGAAGACATCCAGGCTTGGATGGCACATCAAGGGCTGAATCCCGAACAACTAGAAGTTATTACCACTCGTAAGCTTAAAATTGAAAAATTCAAGCAAGCCACTTGGGGTAATAAACTGGAATCCTACTTTTTTCAGTCAAAGGCAAAACTTGATAAAGTAATTTATTCTCTGCTGCGAACCCAGGATGTGGGAATTGCCCAAGAACTTTACTTCCGGATTCAGGCAAAAGAAAACTCTTTTGCTGACTTAGCGCGGGAATACTCACTTGGGCCAGAAGCCCAAACTGGTGGCTTGGTAGGTCCAATCGAACTGAATGCACTACATCCAGTAATGGTGCAAATGCTTTCTAGCAGTCAACCAGGCCAAATATTGCCTCCTACCCGCATCGCTGAATGGTTTGTGATTTTGCGGCTGGAAAAATTTATCCCCGCACAACTGGATGAATTTATGAAAGCGCGGCTGCTGAATGAACTCTTTGAAACCTGGCTACAAGAACAGCAAAAGCAAATCATGTCTAGACCACAAGGCGAGGGGAGCATAGGAAGACAGGGAGAGAGCGATAAAACTTTAACCTAACCCTCTTCTGCCACTTTCCGGAGTCAGCAAGTAATAACTAAGTGAAATTATCCAGAAGCGTAATATGGTTTAAACCCACATTCCGCCCCCTAACTGTCACAAGTACATTAGTACTTAACAAATTTGTAGTAAATCAAATTCATAGCCTAACTCACTTGGATCTTTATCTACTGTTTCTAATAATTTATCTATATAAACTTGGTTAGCTTTTCTATATTCTCTTTTTATTCTTCCGTCTTCTAAACTTTCTATCGTATTTGGATCTCCATGCACGCACCAATATGCTATTGTTCGACGATAGCAACCAATTACTAACGCTATCTCTTCTTGCGTCCTCCCATCATTCATCAATAATAGTATCAAAGCTCGCTCTCTCATTTCAAAGTGATCGCTTTGTTTTAACAACTGTTGTAGATGTTATTTTTGTTCTAAGCTGAGAAAGCCAATAGCCAGCATAACAACCTATACCCGAAGTTATATTCATCTTTATCATATGCAAATTGTAGGTCAATACCTTAGACAAAATAAGAGGATGAGGAGAGAGGGCCGATGTAGTAGAGTTATTGTCTCTCACAACGACAACTCAAAAACCACAATCAGCCCATGTCCGATATCTTATCACTGCTACAATGCTTGCTACCGCAGATAAACGCTACGACGATGCGGCAATTGAACCAGATAATCCTGGCAATGCTAGCAATGAGCGGGCGAGTCACGATGCCCTTGAATATCACGTTGGACAGGCAGTGGTGGTAGTTATCGAACAATGTTGAGATTCTTTCATACGGTAATACCTTAGGCGACATTGTTTTGGCTATTTTTTCGCAAGCATTTATTCCGTGCAAATGAGGTATATTTGTTGGCAAGAGATGAAGTTGTAATAAGTAAAGCAGGTAAACAAACTTATGGTTTAGATAGATTCTTTTCCAGCCTAGTAAGTAAGCCGATATCAGGACTATCTTTCTTTACTTTATCATTAGTAAGTGTTAAGCGAAGGCAGTCATTCCCGATTCAAATAGAACAGGTGATCAAGAGCAATATAGAAAAAGTTGCTCCATCACCAACCCTAGAAATAAACCCTAAAGAAAAACGGAAACGTGGACGACCAGAAGGGAGCAAGAACAAGAATAAAGCAGATGTAATTTTAACGTCTGAATTACTACGAATTCAGAAAATGATTAATTCGCTATTCAAATTATTAGCTGGATTTGTTCCACTTACGTACTTAGTATTAGACGGTCATTTTGGTAACAGCAATGCTTTGCAGATGGCACGTCTTGTTAACTTGCACATAATTTCTAAACTTCGCTACGATTCGGCATTATATGTACCTTATCAAAAACCGAACTCCAAAAAACGCTCCCGTCGTAAATACGGAGAGAAGATTGACTATTGTAATATATCCGATGAGTATTTATGTAAAAGTAGCATTGAGATTGAAGAGGATATTAAAACTGATATTTATCAATGCACTCTCCTTCACAAAGAATTTGCCCAAGCACTGAATGCCGTTATTCTGGTCAAAACTAATCTAAAAACTAATGCTCGTAGCCATGTAATTTTATTTTCTAGTGACCTGGATCTGTCATACGAAAAAATAATTGACTACTACAAACTGCGCTTTCAAATCGAATTTAATTTTCGTGATGCCAAGCAATTTTTTGGGCTGGAAGATTTTATGAACTTAAGCCAAACCGCTGTAACTAATGCTGCTAACCTAGCATTCTTTATGGTCAATTTATCCCATCATCTTCTCGCTGATTTTCGTCAGCACAATCTCGGTTCCGGCATTATTAATCTTAAGGCTTATTACCGCGGCTTTCGATATGTTCGTGAAATATTAAAAATGCTTCCTGAAATGCCTGAGCCTATTTTATTAACCCAGATTTTCACCAAGCTTACTTATGCAAGGACGTATTCATCCCTGTTTCCACAGGCGTTGAACCCTCTTAAATTGGCTAAGGTATTATATTGTAGGTACAACAGCTTAGCTCAAAGTATTGAGGGGATAGAACAAAAGCCTCCTCAAGAAATCATGAGGAGGCTTTGATATAAAAATGAATCCTGGCATCGAGCTATTTTTGCGTAGGGCTACCCCTAAACTATCGTGGCCGCAGCAGCGTTTCACCTCTGAGTTCGGGAAGGGTTCAGTGTGGTTCCACCGCGCAATAGACACCAGGAAATATTGTTGGGTCAGAGACCCTGAAGACTGCACAGTAACGCGAAACCAAATGATTTATGAGGTCAAGCCCTCGGTCTGTTAGCACGGCTCGGCTACATACATTGCTGCACTTCCACCTACCGCCTAAGAACGGGTGTTCTTCCCGTGACCTTACCCACTTACGTGGTGAG